>NZ_JBHIQH010000001.1:0-6987 GCF_042196485.1 Bartonella sp. AD24XZML
ACCTGTTGCCATTTTATACTCCTTTGAAATATTGGCTAATGAAATAAATGGAAAAAAATGAAGGGGATGATTGCTGTGTTTTAAGCGTCCAGCATTTATAGATGAAATTAACAAAAATATAGAAAGGTGCTTGACATTATTTCTGCAATGTGTATTTTCGAATCAGGTGCTTGAAAAACACCTTAAAACATCTAGCGGATTGGTTACCGAAATAATCAGTTTTCCGCACATTAAAGGCTTTGACTCATTGTATGTTACACGCATATAATGATTTCGTCGGGTGTGGTTATGCTATACAATACCCTTTTGGGAAAGGCATAACGACGGACTAGATGCCGTGTTTTTCAGCGCCCGGCACTCTCTTTAGAGTGTCAATGAAAAACATCTAACGATAAGGAGTTCTCATGAACACACTTATAGAAATATCAGAACAGGTTATTGATCAAGAAACTGTTCAAACTGTTAATGCGCGTGATTTGCATGCGTTTTTAGAGATAAAAGCCCGCTTTAATGATTGGATTAAAAATCGCATCAACAAATATAATTTATTAGAAAATCAGGATTATTTAGTTTTCACCAATTTTGGGGAAAACCTCCAAGGTGGTCGTCCCTCTAAAGATTATCATCTCACCTTAAGCGTAGCCAAAGAGCTCTCTATGCTTGAAAATAATAAGAAAGGTAGAAAAGCTCGTTTATACTTTATCGAATGTGAAAGACGGTTAAAACAAGTAGCAACACCACAGATTGACTACTCCAAACCCGAAGCATTACTTGGCGTCTTGAATCATTTACAAAGTCAAATTGAGCAGAAAGATCATGTTATTGCAGAATTAGCACCAAAAGCAGAGGCACTTGAGGGTCTAAAACGTTCTGATGGTCTGTTTGGTCTTATCGAAGCAGCAAAGATGTTAGAGGTACGACCAAAGGATTTAGCTGATTACTTTTATAAAAACATTACATTGCCACTTGACAATATTGCGACAATATGAATAATCGAATCAGGTGCCTAAGAAACACCTTGATAGCAAGCGGATTGATTGTCGAAATAATCAGTTTTCCGCACATTAAAAAGCTTTGACTCATTGTATGTTACACGCATATAATGACTTTGTCGGGTGTAGTTACGCTATAAAATACCCTTTTGGGAAAAGCATAACGGCGGACTTGCTACCGTGTTTCTTAACACCCGACACTCTTGTAGAGTGTCAATAAGAAACCTCTAAGTAGCAAGGAGTTCTTTATGAACAATCTCATAGAAACTAAAGAAAGCACTGCTAATAGTGCTACCACTCGGACTATGTCTAGTCGTGAAATTGCTGATTTGTGTAAAAAGCAGCACGCACATATTATGCGTGATATCAAGAAAATGCTTGAAGAACTTAACGGCTCCAAATTTGGATTGGTTGATTTTATCGGTACTTACGTTGATGCAAAAGGTGAAAGCCGCCCTTGTTACAACCTCCCCAAGCGTGAGTGTTTAATTCTTGTTTCGGGTTACAGCACTGCTTTACGAGCAAAGATTATTGACCGTTGGCAAGAATTAGAAAGACAAGTAGCAACACCACAAGTTGATTATTCCAAACCCGAAGCATTGCTTGGTGTTTTGAATCACTTACAAAGTCAAATAAAACAGAAAGACCATGTTATTGCCGAATTGTCTCCAAAAGCAGAGGCTTTAGAAGGTCTAAAACGCTCTGATGGTCTGTTTGGTTTAATTGAAGCAGCAAAGATGTTGGAGGTACGACCGAAGGATTTAACCGATTACTTGCGTAAACATGATTGGGTCTATCGTCGGGCTCCAGGGGCGCCTTTGTTGCCTTATCAAGATAAAATCAAGAAAGGCTTTATGGATTGCCCTGCTATCACCATTCAAAGACCGGATGGTACAGAAAAGGTGCTGCCTTCAACGAAAATTACCTCCAGAGGATTAGCATGTTTAAGAGAACAAATCCATGGAGGTGTGCAATGAAGATAGATACCAACTTCTTATGCGATTTATGGATAGCATTATCCCAATTTTCTAATGATGAAAATGTGAGCGACAAAGATTGTAGTGCTCTGGTTCAAACTATGAATGCAATAGAAAAGGTTCTAGTTTTAAAGCTTCAAGATGACGTACCCAATATTACAAAAATCTTGGCAATTTTGACAGATTTTGGAGCTTCCGAACTGCCGCATAGCATGGATTCTTTGTTGCGCGCTTATGAACCAAATTTCGAGAGCCCTATTAAAAAGGTTGCTTAAGTAAAAAACATGTTTTATCTCCTCGTCTTTAGGGCGGGGAGGTAGTTAATGGCTCTGTTCCATTTGTATATCCACTTTATTAGCTGTTAGCGTTGGAATAGAAGAGACATCAATGTCCCTCAAGGCATGCCATGTATCATAATTGGCTTGAAGCTGTAGCCAAAGGGCTGGTCCATTTCCTAACAATTTACCAATGCGAGCTGCTGTTACGGCTGTGACTGGACGTTCTCCTTTAAGGATGCCATGCAAATGCTGGCGTGATATTTGAAGAATCCTAGCAATTTCGGTTTTGCTTGCATTTAAATGTTCTAAGGATTCAGCTAAAATTTCTCCTGGATGAGAAGGACAACGATTAGGATTACGTGTAGTCATGGATAGTTTCCTTTACAATTAATCTTAAAACCTTCAGTGGTATTGCTCTAGATCAACATGGTAAACATGTCTGTCTTTAAATTCAAAAGTGATACACCAAGGACCATTGATATGAATTGTGTAGCGAGTTGGAGTAAAGCCTTTAAGCATATGAAAATTATAACCTGGTACATTGATATCATTAACTTGAGAAGCTGCGTCAAGGGTATCAAGACGGCGAATAATACGCTGTTGAAGCCTGCTATCAATCTTACTTTTTCCTGTTTCCCAGAGAGATTGTAGGTCTTTATTTTTAAATGTTTTGATCATAGCAAATTCAGTAACATCATTTTAAATAGAATGTAATGTATTAAGTGACAAATGTCAACAAAAATGTTACAATTTAATACGGTTGATGCCAATACTGTAGAACTGAAGGAATGTAAGAAATGAACATCAAACCTATTCGCACTGAACAAGATTATCAAGAAGCCTTAGAAATTGTGTCAGCAATGTTTGATAAGCAACCTAAAGAGAATACTCTAGAATTTGATAGAATGAAAACTCTTGTTTTGTTAATTGAAGCTTATGAAACAGAGCACTATCCTGTTTCTCCACCTCATGCGTAAAGAGAAGAATAGGTGCATGGAGGGGATAAATTTGCACGTTAACATCAAGGATTTTACAAACATACCAACGGCTGTCTGATCAAATATTGCTAAAAACTTAGATCCCTTGCCATTCTTAATAAAGTGAATACGAAGTTTAAATTCTATTGTCATTTTGCTCTCCAAATTAATGAAGAGACCATAACAATCATCTACACTCTCTCATAAGACTGACACTGTCAGTCAAAAAAGCCCTTTAAAGGGCTTTGAAAGAGCTTTAAAGGGGATTTTAAAAACATACAAAGCCAGCTTATACAACAAGCATCATTAACACTATTGTTTGAGTGCCTAAGCTTCTTCACCTTTTTCTTGTGATTTATGGCTAAGCTCTGCCATTGTTTCTTTATCCACCATGGGAGGAGAAAACACTCCGTCCTTATAAGTCCAGCCAATTTGTGCTTCACTTGAGGGGATCGCTTCACCATCAAAGGCGTGAACATAATCTTCTGAGGCTACAATAATATTTGTTACCACACCATTTTCAACAACTGCATATTTCATAAAAAACTCCTAGATAAAAAATCTCAACAAGATTGCTCCGTCACCACCATTGCCGCCATCTCCACCAGATTTTCCTGGAAAGTAGCCACCGCCACCGCCGCTGGTAAAACCATTTCCATCACCACCATTGCCGCCTTTCCCACTGTACCCCCCTTTTGCGATACCATCACTGCAACCACCACCAGCACCACCATAAATAGAGCTTCCACCATGTCCAATGTTTGTTTTATAGACAATAAAGGGGCCGTCGTTACTTCTATAGTATGCGTAGCCACCACCACTCCCGCCACCGAAAGTAGAACTACTGCCATTGACGCTGGTATTGCTAGAGTAATAGCTGCCACCGCTACCGCCGCGACCACTGCTGTTGGCACTTCCTTCACTGCCACTAGTTGCGTATCCATAATATCCACCACCTCCGCCACCGCCTGCGGTAAGAAGTCCCTGAATTATTGTTTGACCACCTATGCCTCCCCTCTCGTTATTACCGCCTTTCCCACCACGTCCAATTTGAGCATTTTTTGAGTTTCCCAGCTGGTATCCTTTGATTTTAATACGTACGCAACCGCCGCCACCTCCACCACCGCCTTTTATATTACTGCCGCCTCCACCGCCACCCCACGCCCATATTTCAATATCGGTGTAGCTAGTAACACTATCAGGAAATGGAATGGGTCCACTTTCTGTCATGAGGATTTCAAGGGGATTAAGCGCGGTAACTTCTTTCAGTTTTGCAATCTCATTGCGTATTTTTTGAAGGACAGTGGTAGCCTCATCTTTTGTGTAAAGTGCCTTACCATCAACAGTTGCTGGACCTCTAAGCATGCTTCCACTTGCACTTAGACTTGTCACAACTTTATTATTGTGGGTGAGATTAAACGACGAATTACCTAACAGCTCTAAGCCACCACTCATTGTAACTTTGCTGGTAAATTTATTGTAATTTTTCCATTCATTGGGACTTGTGAGGCGTCCATAGCTTGTGAGATCTTGATTGATCTTGGCTCTAAAATCGTCAAGACCCACGATATCTTCGGTTTTATGTTGATGCGCGCCTAACAGTGAGACAGCACTGCCAAAGGTAAAGTTATTATTGCTTGATTTATAGAGAACATAATTATTTGAGGCATCTTTGGCGCCCTCGATATCGCTTAAATCGGCAAAAGTGAAGGTTTTATCCACTGCCATCTTGGCTTCAAGAGCTGTTTTAAGACCATTAACATCCCCTATTGTGTGTTTGTGCTGTAAAGGTGCCTTTTCGTCTACTTTTTCCTCAACTTCTACAAGCGCTTGATCAATTTTGGTCAAGTTTTCGCGCAAGATGGGGAATTCAGAACTGATAAAACGCCCTTCTTTAGGCAATTCCATGTCGAGTTTTTTGGTTTTGGTCATCTCTCATTTTCCCATTATAATATGCCAGCGCCAAAATCACACACCATGGACCGCGCAGCAGGTCCACCGGTAAGGGTCAATTTCAAACGTGCTTGTTTGGCTGTTTTGTCACCACTGATAAATTTTCGTTCTGTCCAAAGTGGTTCAGTGAGTTGTTCTGTTTCGTCAAGTTTCAAAGGGGTGAAACCACCATCATCCAGCTGCATCTCGCAAGTGAAGGTTGCACCGCCCGGTAAAAAGGTTTTGATATAGCTCGTTAACCTTGCCTTTTCGCCAAAGGCAAAAGCACGCGTGACATAGGTCGCTTCCTTATGGATTTTTCCCGCAATCAACTGAACAGGAGCAAATAACACCGGTGAGAGCTTTTCGGTGCCTTTGAGAATGGCGCGAAGCTTGACCTTTTCACTGATATATTCGGTCAGACTGAGTAATTGAAAAGGAAGCAGTTGATAAACTGTGCCGTTGTTTCGTTCAATTTCAAAGATGACAGAACAATCGCTTGAAGGCAATTCAATGGCTGCACGTACTTGCAAATCAGAACAATCCACAAGATCAAAGGTGCCTAAATCAACCCTCTTTTCTGTTTGCCTATAGCGGGCAGCCAATATCCGAAAGGCTAAAGCCTCATCTTGATGGGCTGTCCAACTTTGTGCGTTAACAGAAGAAAAGCGTGGACCAGTCACGTAAGGGTGACTTGAGACAAATCTTTGACTGTTTACATCAAAATCTCCAAGCTTTGCTAGTGAGACGGCATGATTACTATCATCGGTTTTAATGACAAAGGCAGTCAGACGATCATCAGGAACGGTTAAGGGTACATCATAGCGTGCTCCAGCCCACCCGATTTTGGCGCCCTTCATGGAATAGGAGGTTTGTGCTTGAATATCAGCGGTAGGATAACCGTTTTCTGTACTGACCAAATCAATCACCAGATCATGGTTTTGATGACCAATTTTACAAAGATGGAAATCAACCCCCGTGATTTGTCGTGTTTCATCGGGAGTAAAGACTTGCGCTTGTGGGTCTACTTGTGTCCATATCTTCACCGTGGTAGTACGCCGCATCACTTTCACATCAATCACACCTTGTCCGGTAAAAAGTCCCGTTGCAATGGTTCCACCTTTTCCCCGTGCCACAACATTTTTTGTGCCAGCGGTAATATTTTGTGGAATCGTGAAAGCGCCTTCAAGAGCGCCATCGGGAGATGTAAAACAATAATAGATTTTTTGTAAAATATCCACGCCATCAAAGGTAAAGCTTTCTAATTTTTCCCCTTTGCCAAAACCTTCAATTTTAAAGGAAAGGGTAATTTGTCTTAAGAAATCAATTTGTTCTCGGATTTCATTGACCAAGTCATCACGCACTTCTGTGTTACGGATAGTTCTCCCGCGATTCCATCCCATATTAAGTTGATTGGTGACACTTGAGAGCCAATCGGTGCGCTGTTCATGCCAAAAGTCTGTTGCGGGTTCAAGGGTTACTGTACCAGGCAAGGTCGCAAAATTTTGATAGGGGTTGATTTTTTCGCAAGCCGTTGTCAACTCTTGCGCAATGATCACTTCATTTGTCCAGTCAAGGGTAACGGGCGCTGTTAAGGGGGCGGTGTAAAAGGTTGGATCAATGGCAAGCTGTAAAATGCCATGACCAATAGCCCCTGTTTGGGGAACCCCTTCATCGCGATAATTGTCATCGAGAAAAGGGTCAACAAACATGCCTTTTTTGGCAACGGGCTCTTTAGAGTCAACATTGTTTTTAATGCGCTCTAATTGCATCAACCGATCAAGAGAGAGTATCCGTTGAAAATAACGCCACATCTCATCATAGGGGGCAA
>NZ_JBHIQH010000002.1:0-1406 GCF_042196485.1 Bartonella sp. AD24XZML
CGGACGTCGTCGTGAAATGGGCTTGGGAGCGTTGCGAGATGTCTCTTTAAAACAAGCCCGTGAATTGGCAACTGGGTGGCGTTCGGTTTTACGTGAGGGGCGTGACCCCATTAAAGAACGCAATAAACAAAAGCGTGAGGCAATAAGCAATCTCCATTATTTAAAAGACATTGCCGTAGATGCTTTTGAAAGTCGGAAAGCTGAATTAAAAGATGATGGTAAGGCTTGTGATTGGTTTTCACCTTTACGTCTTTATATTCTCCCTAAATTAGGCTGTCTACCCGTTTCAGAGATTACTCAAACAGAGATACGCAATACTCTTGCCCCTATTTGGCATACAAAAGCTGCAACAGCAGAGAAAGCATTGATACGTCTCAAACTTTGTCTCAAACATGCTGCTGCCTTAGGGTTGGATGTTGATTTACAAGCAGTAGAAAAAGCACGCGCGCTCTTAGGCAAACAACGCCATAAAACACAAAACTTTCCAGCTATGGATTGGAAAGATGTCCCTGCCTTTTATAAAACGCTTTGTCAAACAACAACCTTAACACAACTGGCTTTACGTTTGCTTATTCTGACAGGTGTTCGCGCAAATCCTTTGCGTCATATTCATAAAGATCAAGTTGATGGAGATATATGGACTATCCCTGCTGAAAATATGAAAGGAAAGCGTGATACAACAAAAGAGTTTCGTGTACCCCTATCATCAGAGGCATTAGACATTTTAAAACAAGCGCGGTTGCTTTCTCGTAATGATTTCTTTTTTTCTGCAACTGGTCGCGGTCCCCTTGCTGCAAATTGTATGGCTCAATACATGCAACAAACTGGTCTTAAAGCCTGCCCCCATGGTTTTCGCTCTAGTTTACGTGATTGGCTTGCTGAAACAACCGATGCCCCCTATGAGGTCGCTGAAACCATTCTAGCGCATACGGTAGGCGGTAAAGTAGAGCGTGCCTATCGTCGGACTGACTATCTAGAACAGCGCCGTGTCTATATGGATAAATGGGCGGCTTATGTCACTGGTCAATCTTAAGATATGGGGTGAATAACCCCATTATCTGTGGATAACTTTCTCTCTCTTCTCTCTCATTCGCTCTCAATAAGACTCATAATTTATCACATCAATAAAACTATGATAAAATATTGTTTTCTATAAATAAAATACCTTCAAAAATGAACCAAAATGTGCTTAATAAATAGGCATGATTTGTTTCTATTTTTTATTATGAAAGGATTTTATTATGACAGAAAATGATATTCTTTTAACTGACCGTGAAAGTGCAAAATTGCTTCATATGAGTGTCTCAACTTTCCGGCGTCATGTTACCAATGGCTCTCTCCCAAAACCTTTAAAATTTGGTTTTTTATCGCGTTGGTTACAATCAGATCTTTTGAATGTCATCGAG
>NZ_JBHIQH010000003.1:0-3306 GCF_042196485.1 Bartonella sp. AD24XZML
AAAAAAAAGGCGTTGAAAAGAGCGAGCTTTCATCAAAACGATAAGCCTCTCTCACAGGTGTATAATCATAAATTTCAGGAGTTTGGCGGCTGGCAAAATAAGCCAAAGCGCAAGCAATCGCGCTATCACCATGGCGCATAAAACCGTCACTGCCTTTAAAACGATGATTGTCTGGAATTTTCACAATGCCATTGACATAAGCAAGCGCTTGATGATCGGCAACAATGTCACTATCGCGCGGCAAAACAATCGTCCCATCCCCAAAAGCTTCTAAATAAGCCGGCATTTCCTTGCCATACCAACTTTGTGACAAGGGCACTTCCTTCACAAGAGCGCCATAACGTTGCGCCGCTTTTTCGGCTAAATAAGCCCCATTGCCCCGCGCATCTAACGCGCCGCCCATCAAACGCGGCAAACCATTCACAACATAAAATAAAATCTCTCTTTGTTGATCAAACGGCGTATTGCGCAATTCCACCATAAACCGTACACGGCGCACCAAATCTTGTCCCACCTCCATCACCACAATGGAGGTGGCATCACCACTGCGGGCAAAATCAACGCCAAAAACATGTTGGCGCCGCCGGTCAAGCCCAGCATGAAGAGGTTTTATATGCTTCTCACACCAAGCAAAAGCAGCTTGACTTCGTTGATGTTCCGATTGATTTTTAAAATCATCCACACAAGCAAAACGCAACACTGCAATGTCAGGCGCGCAACAATTTTCAATCTGTAAGCGTGTTAAAGCCGCCCCTTCTTGATCGGCTGGTATGGCATCTAATTCTTGGCGCATAGCAGCCAAACGCACCCCATAAGAAGCACGAATTTGCTCTTCCCATTGTTGCTCAGATGCTAAACTCCACACCTCCCCCTTCATGGCACAAACCCGTTTAAACAAGCCATTTTTAACAGCAACACCAAAGGGGTAACAATGCACCGAAAAAGGAACCTTACCTGCTTTCGCCTCACGGATCAGTTCATTGAAAGGATTGAGTACACCATTATGGGTGGAGATCACACGGATCTTGCCTCCCCAAATCAACAAAGCATTGACTGCATCCAAAACAGCGCGCACATCTTGATGAAACGCCGCCTCGTCAATCACTACAATGCCCTGTAACCCCCGAATGTTTTCAGGGCGGCTAGAAAGCGCCTCAACCCGAAACCCCGAAGCAAAACGTACCCGATAAGCAGAGATATATTTCGTTGAACCATCCGCCCTTTGATCAGAGAATAAAAATTCCTCCACATCCCCACTGTGGCTTGTAATGGCTCTGGCAAAATTGCTCACATAGCCAATAAATTCACGCCCCTTGTCTCTGGTGTCACCAATATAAAAAACATTATCGCCCCCTGCCTTAACGGTTGCCGCCGCAATAAGAGTATCATCCAAAGCTTCGGCAAAAGTAATGCCAGTCCGCCGCCCCTTTTCCACCAATTTTAACGGTGATTTATCCTCAATCCATGCCCGTTGATGCGCCATCAAAACGCCTTCCGCTAAGGGATCACTCTCTTTGGGAAAAGCACTTTTCCGCCAAATATCAAAGCCACTTTGATGATCAAAGACATGACTTTTTGAAAAGGGCTGTTCAGCCATGTTTTACCCCCAACACCTGCGCACGTATAGCCCGCGCTGTTTCTTCTGAGAGCCCCGCCGCTGCTGCTGCCACATCAACCGCTTTACTTGCTTTAGTGGTAAAATCCTTCTCTAATCTTTGCCGTCTGGTGGTCGACAAATGTTCAGCCGCCAAAACCCCTTTGAGCGCATTGGCTAATTCTTGTGCTGCTTTTGGCGAAAGGTTTTTCCCACTGCTCAACGTTGAAAAAATCAACTCCTTAATCGCTGCCGCCGTCAAAAGAGTGATATTATCAGAAGCTTTGGCATCAAAACGCTTGGAAAGGCTTGCGGCAATTTCTCTTGTCTGTTCTAGGCGCCGTGACATCACGGCTAGCCGCAAAGAATAACGATTAAAACTCGAAAAGGAGGGTATAGAAAAGCTTAAACCCGTTTCCTTTCGTAAAGCCTTCAAAGCTGCTTTAAATTCATCATAAATGGCTTTTTGCGTCTTTTCACGCCCGTTTAAAGCCTCAGCCGCCTCTGCAATGATTTGATCACAAGCTTGCGGCAATAAATCAATCGCCGTTAAACGTCCACGCCCGACCTTGCGCATCCTTCACCTCGTATTTTATTGATGAACGTTTAGGCCGCTTAATCCCCTCAATGGAAAAGCTTCGGTCTAAATGACGTGCTCCCCGTTCTGTTAATGCCGCAAGAAAAACTGAACCCACCTGTTTTAACGTAACAGCACCTTGATCTTCCATCCATGCCAGTTCATTATGCACAAAGTCGCGATCGCGCCTGATACCATAACTGTATAAAAGCCGCTCAATCATCGCACTCGATAAAGTTTCACTGCGCTCACAAGCAAGCCCTTTTAAAATAATCAACCGCGCTTCTTCACGGATGATTTTATCCATATCTGCTTTCATTTCTTGGCATTCTCCAACAAAAACTCTTGCAAGCGCTCACCAATGGCTGCCACCGGTTGTAATTGTGCAGAAAGCGTATTGAGGCGACCATTCAATTTCTCCATATTTACTTCCAATCTTTGCAGCGCATCACGATCAGGCAAAAAATCCATCTCTGTTTCTAACTTTTGCACACGCTCTTTAAGCGCCGTGATATCTTTCAGCATTTCCCGCGCACCGGAAGAAAAATAGGCTCTCAAAACCCCACAAATCGCAATAACCGATAACAATAAAGATAACCAGCCATTGGCAACACTGATATCCAAGTTCACTTAAAAGTCCCCTCTCTTGTGCCTAAAATCGCCCTCTCCGCAGCTTTTCTGCGCTGTTCACAAATCAATAAAGCAGCACGATCACGCCCCCAATAGTGCACCACTTCGCGCGCATTCAAAGCACGCTCTGGCAATAAAGCTGGGCGGGAACACGCCATGCGAACAACAGGCGGCAATTCAACCGATAAAAAATGATAAGAAAGGCTACCCACCGGCTTGTGTGTTGAGCAAGCGCACACGCTCAAGCCCAATGCCACCGCCAGTAACCGGCAACTTCCCATTGACTTCCTCCATTTTCACAAGCTTTTGTTCTAAAGCCGAAATCACCCCTTGCGCTCGATGCTCAGCTTCCAACGCTGCTTGTCTTTGTCGCTCCAGATCAAGCTGTGCTTTTTCGGAAGCCTTGGCAATCTCAAGCTTCCAATACAAATCACGCGCCTTTTCCGCTTTTAAAATTTGCACTTTCATGAAGCCAAATTCCGCTAACATCACACTGACCAAAAAA
>NZ_JBHIQH010000004.1:0-5259 GCF_042196485.1 Bartonella sp. AD24XZML
CGTAATCACGCGCTCTGGTGCGTAATTTTCACTTCTTTGCACAAGCGCTGCCACACGCACTTCACGCCCCAATTCCAGCAAATTGGCAAGACCTTCTACTGCTGTCTTTTCGGGGTTATAACGAGAGCGTCGCTCCGCCCGTGCGCGTGCCGCTGCTTCAATATCTGAATTGGGGATAAGATCATCCAGTCCGTAATCTTTGACACTGGCTTCCCGTTCAAAGGCAGAAAATTCCACCACATTCGGGCGCCCTTTTCGCCCAACCTCAAGTTCAGGCACGGTAAAATTTTCCGCTAAAGGAAATTCACTATATTTAAACACCTCACTTAAAACACAAACGCGTGGCAAAACTTTATCACCAATAAGAGAGCCAGCTGGATTGCGATAACCAATAGCAATAGCGGTGAGTGTTGGATCAATGGGAAAAGGTCTGTTCATTTTATGCCTCGATTAATTAATTTTAAAAGAAATAACATCACCAGCAGAACCATCACTCATGGCAATACCAATCGTGCGATCTGCGGCTTCCGCTTTAATGGCGTGTCCTTTGGGGTCAGAGGTCAAAAAATCACCAAAGGAAACATTGCCTCCACAAACCACTTCGCCCCAACCACATTGGCCAACATCAATCATCTCACCAGCCTTGGCTTCACAAGACCCAGCAGTCCCTAATAATTTATCACCCTTACCAGAAGCCGTTGCCACCATTCCCTCAGTGCGCGCTGCAACAATGCAATAAGGTGAGATCACATCTCCAGCGCGAAAAGATTTAATCAAAATCATCGTACTCATGATTGGCGCTCCTTTTGCTCGCTAATATACTCAACTGCTTGGCTAATGGTGATGTCGAAGCCTTTTTTCTTCTGCTCTTCCTGATAATGGCGTGCCGCAAGGGCAACCTCTTCTGGAGCAAGCTTTGATTCTTGTGCTAAGGCACACACTTCTAGAGGGCTTGTTGAGGCAAGCGCCGGCAACTTCTCGACCAAACTTTTAAAATGCTCCATCCCCCCTTCAAGGCTACAGAGCGCACGATATTCCTCGCGGGCAGCCGGCAAAATCTTGCCCTCTTCAATGGTCTTGTCTAAAAGACTCTCAATGGCACTGTTTTTTTGCTCTTCTTGCAAAAGCGCTAAATCTTCTCGCGCTTTTTTTAATTGGGTGCAAAGTTCCACGCGTTCCTTTTCGCGCGCTTTAAGCGTTGCTAAAACCTCATCCGCTTTAGCATCTTCTGCCAGCGATAGTGCACTGGCAATGGCTGTCAAATCCATCATTTTCTCCGTCAAAGTTATAGGGGAAGGCTGTTCACGGCTTAAAGCCGCCATAACAAGGGCTGGACGATTGACCAGTCCAGCACCGGCTAAATTCAAAATTTCACCTTTCTTGGAATGGCGAAACTCAGGTGAAAGATAGCGATATTCTCGGGCAACAATCTTTTTGGTAGCCATATCGGTCCATTTAACACGCCCCCAAATCGCACCATCCCGCTCCGCTAATTCTTCAATCCAGCCACTGGCAGGCGCTTCTAAACCATTTCTCGCACGGTGATGTTGCCCATGCTCATAATCAATCACAAGCGGTCCTTTATTGGCTGCAAAGGCTTTTAAAATAGTTTGCGGGTTATAATGCCATTGTCGTCCATCACGTGCCTTCACATGGGGCGCTTTGGGCAAAAGCTCTACCCATTCAGGCGCTTGGCTAACGGTGGCGTCTTCACATGAAATGTCTTGGCATAAAACGTCTGGACAGAGATCTATTAACACAGCATGAAATGTCCCATCATAAAATGTCTGGGCATCCCCATCTTTTTGATCTTCGTGAAATTCCTGTTCCATACATTGCCTATTGCTTTACAATTGTCATTGGCAATACAATGCATGAAACTTACTCCCACTATAAGTCTGACACTGTCAGTCAAAAGAGCATTTCTCAAAAAAGCACTCTTTTCTCTATTGTTCTCCTTGTGAGAGAAACCCCCGTGCCAAACCATCCCATAAAATCGTTTTCAAAGGCACTTCAAAGGCGATAGAGCGCCGTTGTGAAGTGAGAGGTACAAATTATCACTCCACACAACAAAGCCTCTCTCAAGCCGTTTTTTTAAAGATTGCTTTTAAACTTTTAAACTGTTACATTATCCACGAGGCGTGAGCCAGTTATACCAGGACGGTTTCACCGGATCTGCGAGGAGTTGACCGCCCTCCACGCCTTCTTATTTTCTCACACATCGACTCTCTTCACAAAAGCCTACATGGTTTTTCTCAAGTCGTTTTTTGAGAGATTGCTTTTAAACTTTTAAACTGTTACATTATCCACGAGGCGTGAGCCAGTTTTGCCAGGACGGTTTTACCGGATCTGCGAGGAGTTGACCGCCCTCCACGCCTTCTCGTTTTCCTCGCCTCTTTTCCGTTAAGAACACAAGACTTTCTTCCTGTTGTTTTCTTTACAACAACCTCTCGCCCTTTTTTTCAGCCGCATCCAATAAACGTTCAATTTCTCTAGAGCTTTTTTTATGCATGGAGGTCAACCACCATTCTTGTTTGCTTGCTACCCATTTGACCACAAAGCGCCACCATGCCCCACCACTTTCACCAAAAAACATAACACCCTGCGTATCTTTGCGTCTGATAACGCCATGGGGTTTTATGAATGTTTGAATGGCGCCACGAAAATCATCCAAGTGAAGATCACGCGCTTGATGCTCTAACAAAATATGTTTCACACTGTCTGAGGATAAGCGAATAAAAGAATTTTCCGCTGCAAAAACATCACCCACCTTTTGTGGTATAGGTGCAATGGGTATAAACCCGCGCGGCCAACGTCCTTCAAACATGGCTTCCAAAAGCGGCGAACCCACAATATCTTCAATGGCAATGCGCTTGTCATTGTCCCCCATCACGGAAATTTTATCACTCAAAAAACGGCTTAAATTTTGTGAGCGATGTTTCCCAGGGTTCAAATGCCATCCAGGATCAATCCCTACGGGTATCTTTTCAACTTTCCCCGTCCGTTTATTGTGCCAAACCTGCTTTTCAACAGGAAGTGGCTCTGCCCCCTCTTCATATCCTAAATTGTCTGCTTCATAACGGCTTACCTGCCGTACACTGCATTTACACCGCCAACCATTGGGTGGATAAAGCCAATCCCAAACCGGATCATCAACAGGTGCGGTAAACCCCACCCAACTTTCATGTTCTAAACGCTTATGTTCTGAACTCGACAAAGCATAGGTGAGATAGGGCAAAAATTCTTTATTATTTTGTGTGCGCTCCCACTCCCCTGCCGCATGCGCACTCATGGTATTGGCCCAATAGACCGTTTCTAAACGCCGTGGGCTGCCCAATTGCACCACGCTCTTTTCACCAGTTTTGGGGTCAATGGCAGTCTTTTTACCCCACCAACCCTTTTCCTGTAAAATCGGCATCAAATTTTTTTGAAAATCTTGAAAAGGAACTTGATGTTTTATGGCTTCTCCAACCGCTCGCTTAAAATCATCCAAAATGTCATAGCCCACCGATTTTGCCACCGTAAAGGAAAAAGCATGTTCTTCTGGTGCCACATCACGCCAATCAAAGCTTGGAACAAGTGCCTTAGCTTCAAAATAACGGGTGACCTCTTTAGGGGCGGTTTTAAAAAGTTCCTCATCCATGATACCCAAGCCCACGTGCAATCATTTGTACTTTTGCCAAGCGCGCTGCTAATGCATGATGATCCATCTCACCGAGCAATTCATCCAAGCCTTTTAGGATATCCTCATAACTTTTTGCTTCTCTCACAAGCTTTTTAAAAGGCTCTAAAAGGGGTTCTAAGTCCTCTTCCCAGTCACTTAAAGCTTCTTCAGAAAGTCGGTCCAATTCGTCGTGATATTTCCCACCCTGCTTTTTTCCACCCTTGCTCTCTCTTGTCACAGAAACATCAATACCCCCACAATCAGCACAAACATGAGCTTTTTGTCCCCTCTCATCATCAGGCGCATTATCAGGAGCCTTTAAAACATCTTCTTCCTTTTTTGGTTGCGAAAAGCCAATCTTATTGCGCACTTCTTGCGCCCCAACACGCAAACCCAAGGGCACGAGTTTTTCCAGCGCATCACTAATGGCTTTAATATCTTCATTTTCAGAAATCGGCCAATAAACAATTGGGTAGCGCTCTTGGCGCCCAAAATTAATCTCGACAAAGGGCACGATCAAATCACGATTAGCCGTTAAAGCTAATTGGCGTGCATCAGCTCTGGCAATATCATGGCGTACATTTTCATGAATGCGCGCTTGCGAAAAAGACGAACCATCGTCTGTCGTCATGGTTTGCCCCAATACCCCTTTCGAAATCTGCCGATCTAAATATTCCGCTTTGACACCAAAAACCGCATTGCCACTGCCCCCTGCCGCTTCAATAAATTCAATCTCCATCTCTTTGGGAATAATCGCTGCCGCATCACTGGATAAATCACGTACCGCTTGAATAAGAACCCGTCGCTCCTCATGAGAAGAGCTCGCACCATATTTACCCACACGCAAAGGCATGCCATAAACTTCTAAGAAAGCCATCCAATCTTTCAGTGTATAAGACTTGAAGAGAAATGCCCAAGCCGCAAGCCGCGCAAGCCCAGAACGAATAGGCAAACCGCTTTTCAACTTGGGTCTGTGAATAGAAAATTTATAAGCAGGCAATTCACTTCCATTAAAAGACCCCTCTTCTTTTAAACGCAAATGAAAGCCATCCCGCCGATCCAATTGAAAAAACCGCTGGTCACGCCATTTCCAAGCAACCGGCCACCATTCCTTGGCACTCTTGTCCCACAAAGTTTCAACAACCGCATAACCTTTTCCCAAAGCATCTAACAAATCCGTCACATAATCATCAACAAAGGTAGGTGCACTAATCACTTCCCGCACCGCATCTGCTATCTTTTTGTCCTGTGCACTGCTGCTTGCTGCAATCACACCAGGTTCCACCCCTGTAAGGGCA
The DNA here is from genome assembly GCF_042196485.1 of Bartonella sp. AD24XZML. NCBI lineage: Bacteria > Pseudomonadati > Pseudomonadota > Alphaproteobacteria > Hyphomicrobiales > Bartonellaceae > Bartonella > Bartonella sp. AD24XZML. The sequence goes on from NZ_JBHIQH010000004.1 coordinate 4,963, forward strand.
TTTTTACGCATGCCAAGCACAGCACGATAATGCAAATCACGCTCTTCCATATCATCGGCAAGTTGAAAAAACTGCTCTGGATGCCCCTGTGCTGCCTGTTGCAAAATATCAGCAAGTTGCGCAGGGGTCAGACCACTGACAATGGTTTGTGACCATACATCACGAACACCGCCAACGGTAGGGCTTGCAACTTCTCGCTCCAACCCTTTGATATTAAGCGCCCTGCCCCACTGATCTAAAAGTTTTACCATCTCATCATCCCATCAATAAATCTTTGATCGCATTGTTGAAAAAAAA
>NZ_JBHIQH010000005.1:0-2443 GCF_042196485.1 Bartonella sp. AD24XZML
TTGAATATCGGGCATCATGCACTGTAATTGCTTAAATTCCTCTTCGCTATAATCACGCAATTCACCCGTTTCTAAATCGGGAGCCTTGTAATATCGCTCGCTTTCAAACCAACGGCATTCAACAAGTGTGACCATCCGACGACCGTTTTCAACATCAATGCCCTTCTCATCATCGTAAGCTTCAAGATCATTATGATGAATGCCTTCATAAGCAGCCCCATCACGCACCCAATCCGCACTCAGTTCACTCCAATGGGCTTTGGGAAACATCTGCTTGGCTACGTCTAAGGGCTTGCGGTCTACATACCACATGCGTTGTGCATCCGTTAAATTCGGTTGCACTGCCGCGCTATCCCAAACCATCTTTAGAGGGTCTAAACGCGTAATGACCGGTTCACCATCAAGGCTGTTCTCATAATCAAGCCGCGTATCAGTCCACCCCATNCTGTTCTCATAATCAAGCCGCGTATCAGTCCACCCCATACCGCAGATGACAGCATCTTGGAACGCATCACTATCCGCGTATTCCGCATGTGCTACATCTCTAAACCATTCTGCAGCTCCCGTAAGCAATTCACTGGGCAATGCCTTGCCTATTTGACGGGGGATAAATTGCACTTCTCGCTTATTATTTCTTTCTGAACCCACAACGGCATTAACCAGTGGTGCAATGCGATTAAAGGTCATAACGGGGCGGCGTTGTTCTTTTAAAGCCGCTAAATCTTGATCATTCCACTGATCACCATTGTAAAATTGAAAATCCTCTCTTGCATGTTCACGCCATTTGTTTACATGCTCCACATCTTCTTTGTACCACCCAACAAGCTTGCGAAACAAACCTTCTGTCGACAGATCTGATGCGTTACTTTCTTGCTCTAAATGCTCTTCATCATCCATCATTCTGCCATCCATGACGTGCTCTCATAAGCTTCTCTACCGCTATAAGCTTGTCTCTTGTATTTCTGCACCGGCTGTTCATACCCCACACACATCAATCCAAAAGCATCCGCCCCATGACTGGACCAATCATGCTCGGCGCCTAAACCAATATTACGCTTCTCATCCCACTTCTCGTGATACCAATTGAGTGCCTTACGCCCCGCTACTGTCGTCTCCTCATTAAACCAAACTGAAGGCAAAATCCGTCGCACTGCCTCGATACGCATCTTAACCGCCCCTGCTCCCTGATTGGGAACAACCTGTGTTTCAAAGCCCGCATCATTTAAAGCGCTCTCAAAACTCACATTGTGCACACGGTCTCTGGTCGCACCATCATGGGGGAGAACCATCAGTGCCTTCTCATAGCCATTTTGACGCAACCAACCGATATGTTCCGATAATGGCTGCCCTTGTGCTTCATAATAATCAAGCACTCTGATCTCTCTGCCTACAAATTGCGCTATCCATATCGCTGTCGCATCTGCCTTAGCACCCGTACCCCCAATATCCCAAAAAGCCCGTATCTGCATTAAAGGATCACGCGCAACACGTCCTATCCGTCCCTCTTGCTCGGCTGCCAACATCTCTTTCTGATAGTAAGCGCCTTGAACCGCTGTAAGATAAGCCCCCTCCCATATATGCTTATAAGTTTCTGGACGGTTTCTCAGATCATCAAGCCGCGCTTCATTCAAGATCTTGGGAAACTTCGGATTGTCTGACCAATTGATCTCTACACGCTTAATGGCTTCATTATCTGAAAAACGAAACCGCCTTTCAACCGGTGCATTGTCTCGCAACGGGTTCCATGTCACCCATAACTCTGCTCTCCATCCCTCGCCTTCTTCACGCAACGTTGGAATAAGTGTCTGCCAAGCTGTCTCTGTCACCGGCTCTGCCTCATCAACCCAACAAAGCAAAATACGCCCCATGGATTTAATACTGGCTATATTGCGGTCCAGACCAGAAAACTGAAAGGCTATACGACCATCATTTGATTTAATCGAAGCCTCTCCAACTTTATAATAGTCTCTTAAAAAATCATGGGCTTCAATGGCGCGCTTAATCTCTTCTAAAGAACTCTCTGCCAAAGAATTTTGAAACTGACGTGCACAAAGAATGGTCCCCGATATCCCTCCCATACCAAATTGATAGCCTTTTAAAGCCGCCATCAAGGCAAATGATCTTGTTTTACCAGACCCTCGCCCACCCCAAGCCGCGCGTACCAAAGCGTCTCCTGTAAAAATAGGAATGAGTTTTGGTACAATCTTAATCTGTCTTATCGTCATTCACTGTTAAAGGGGCAATTTCTACACGCCCTATGATCTTAATGGCGCCCCCATCTTCCCCTGTTACCTGTAAAGGCAACACCTTCCCAAGCAACGCTAAATAAGCCGCTGGGCATGCCATCGCCTGCTTTTCGAGATAAGAAATCAGCCCTTCCTTGCCATACTTATTGCCTGCCAATTCAGCAGCTTTAAGAATAGCCTCTTTCAAAATACGTGTA
>NZ_JBHIQH010000006.1:0-250286 GCF_042196485.1 Bartonella sp. AD24XZML
AAAAACAACAAATTACCACGTATTCCTACCTAATCCCACCTTTTCCCACTTAGTACAAAACCTACTGTCAAACTACAATGACAAGAAAAACAAATGTTAAACAAATCAAAAATTGACTTATCATTAGAGAATAATTTTTGTTCAAAAGTACGTTTTTTACCAAAATTGTGCCCTAAAATGAAGGTTGTTGATTTTTCAAATGGCGTGTCTTCTATTAATTCAACATTCGCTTCAGATACATTCAATATTATCTCTTCTAAAATTTACAAGAAACTATACCTGTAGAGCAGGCAAAATCTATAATCGCTTCCTTTAATGCGCAGAAACTACCTTTAGTTTAGTGGGTTGGACCTCATTCATCTCATTATAAAGTTGATGAAGTTCTCTTATCTATTGGCTTAGAGCATGTTGAAACAGAGGTAGGAATGGCAGCTTTAGCGCAAGATATAGACTCACATGTTACTTTTATGCCAGATAGCTTCAAAATCAAGGAAGTTGAATCACTTCAAGATTTTAGAGATTATGGAAATGTTATGGCATCAGTCTTCGAGCCTTTTAATGAAGAAGCAGTTATATTTTATGAAACAATAAGCCGTTGTTATAAAAAAGACTCTGATGTAGAGATGTTCGTTGGTTATATAAATAACAATCCTATAGCAATATGTTTTTGTATTAAAGCGGATGGGATTGGTGGATTGTATGATATTGTCACCAAGCCAGATTTTCAGAAAAAAGGTATTGGGACATTCATGACAAAAATTGCTATTGAGCATTTAAAAAGAAAGAGATGTCATGTTATTGGTATGCAAGCCTCTCACGAGGGAATTAGCATTTATAAAAAATTGGGCTTTACAAACTTTGGTGAATTTAAAATTTATTCCAATAAACACATAGTGGTTTAGCTCTGAATTCTTTTTTGCTCATCAATTAAAAGAATTTATTATTTTCAGCAGAACTCAAATATGATCAAGCAATCGATATAACCAAGGAAGCTTGGCCAATCGCCTTTAATACTGATAGTGAAAAGCTAAAATCAGTTTTACAAACATAATTGTTTCAAATGGCTCACTCAAATTTTCTCATTTTTACTTTGTCTTAAATAAAGATATCTATCACAAATCTAAGTTGAACAAATGTAATTTTTTATATGATCGATAATCTACTGTCTGTTACTGATATTTATGAAGAGCTCGAAAGCAAACATTTAAAACGACAGTTGCATCATAATTTGTTAGATGGTTAGTCTGTTAGTTAATTAATAGAAAAAATTTTCGCTTTATAAAATAACCAAAGGAGCTTAAAAAATCTTTCAAAGATCATTTAAAGGTCCTTTATGTGTATTGTTTCTTTTTCTATGTCACAGTTGATGATGAAAAATCCCTCACGCTAATTGTAATTATTTTCAAACGAAATAAACTGTTTTCACCTATTATTTAGAGTAAATTAAGTTTTTGGAATTTCTGGCACATCATTTGAAATGACAAAAGAAATTTTCCCCTTGTACTTGTGCAAACAGCGTGGACATTATTTGATAATCCTCTTTCTTGAACAAATTCTTATCCAGAATAATCTTCAACACAAAAATAAATTAATAACTTGATTTATAAAGATAATTTATCATTATTTATATTGAGCAAGCGTCTCAAATATCATAGGATTATCTCATTTCAAATCTCTATACATTAAAATCACTCACAATCATCTGCTCACGCATAACAGGAAAAATTGAGGCATCAATAAAATTCACTTGAAGAAAGGAATAAAAACTCTTCTTCTGAACGCTCTGAAATACCAAAGATTATCGCAACATTGGGAGCTAAAATAGTATAGGGAGGTACCCCTTTCACCTTGAAAAGGTAAAAATGGGAAGCATAATAGCTTTATACACTTCATAGAGGCTTTAGATCATTCACGAACGTTATTATAAAATGGATGTGACACACTTTGAGAGAAATCTCTTTAAAATAGACATGTGAATTAACAATATAAGTGCATTCTATTTTACATAAGGAACATAACTTCAAATCAAGATAAGGTAACATAAGGTGTTGAAACCGTCATAGTGCACAATAAAATCAGACTATTTTAAATGTTTAATGGTAACATCTGCTAAACAACAGAATAAAAATTCAATTTTGAAAAGATTAAACCATACGCTACAGGTCTATTGAAACTCCGAATGGCTACTCATATGAAATGCCAATAATTCCATAAAGCAGTTCCATAAAAAAGGATAATGAGGTTGTAATATCGGAAAAAAATTTACCACATCACCTGAAAGATCATTAATAATTCCATCAGGAAGTATCAATTTCTATTTAGAAAACCCTATCCATGCTGACAAAAACTATGTAAATGTTAGATATATAATAATTTTGATGACGATTTTGGCTCACCCTGTTTTGCCACCAATATAAGAAACAGCGAATATAGCGGGATCCGCCAGCTTTAATATCGCCTTGTAAAAGGTCTTTCCCTCTACTCTTTTTGCTATCAAATCCTGATTTTACAATTCCTTGCTCTCTTTTTTATACTCAAAATTGCCTCTGAAACAGGATAGATTAATCGTAAAAAATATATAAAAGAAGCAAATTATAACATTTTTTCTTATCCTTCTTAATACAAAATAACTGTTAAGCTACAATGCGCTAACACTTATCAGTCATAAGTCCAAAACATCATATAATGACGAAACAAATTCATAGAGTGAAGATTTTTCACAATCAATCGTTGTATTAATCTTTCCATAATGCATAAAAATGATGAAGCGGCCCTCGCCCTTTCCCTACTTTTAAAGCATCTGAAGCAGTTAAAGCGCCATGCAAATAATCTTTTGCTTGTTTAACAGCGCAATCCAAAGGTTGAGTAGGTAACAGAGCTGCAATGGCAGCAGAAATGGTACACCCTGTCCCATGATCATGAGTGGTTGAAAGACGAGAAGCTTCAAGTATAAAAAGGTTTTCACAATCACAATAAAGATCTGGACTAGAACAATCGTAATTTTCTGTGCTATTTTTGGTAAGCGTATTCAAATGTCCCCCTTTTAACAAAACTGCATGACACCCTAGCGCCAAGAGTCGTGGAGCATATTGATACATAGTCTCTAAAGACCATTGCACTTCACCCCCCAATAACAGTGCAGCTTCAGGCAAATTTGGCGTGATCAAAGTTGACATCGGCACAAGAACATCACGCATAATTTCAATTGCATCAGACTTTAAAAGAACATCACCACTTTTTGCAACCATAACCGGATCAAAAACAATGAAACGCACTTTATGATAAGCAAGACGTTCTGCAATAACCTGTGCAATCTGAGCATTTGCAACCATACCAATTTTAACGGCATCAACATGGATATCCTCAAAAACAGAATCAATTTGATCTGCAACAAAAGAAGCATCTAATGCCTGAAAAGAACGCACACCCTGAGTATTTTGTGCAACAACAGCTGTAACCACACTCATACCATAAGTTTTCATAGCTGAAAAAACCTTCAAATCCGCCTGCATTCCAGCGCCACCAGAAGGATCTGTTCCCGCAATAGATAAAATCCGTGGAATAAAAAGTTTATCTTTTTGTAATTCCATTAACCTCTTTCCTTCTGTTTTTAAATATCGGAAAATGAGTTACCGAAAAAATAGATGCTTGAGAAAACATAAAGAAGATGTTTTCTCATGTGAATTATATTATATATGAAGTCTTCTTATAGATATAAAATGGAAAATGTAGTGCTTATCCTTCGTTCTATTCTTTTTACGTTCGCTTTTTATACAACAACTTTCATACAAATGATTCTTTACGCTCCCGTTTATTTTTTAATGCCCCGCAAAAAGGCATGGATTGTCCCTAAAACATGGGCACGCGTTACACTCTTTTTGCAAAAATACATCGCAGGCACAAGTTATGAGATTGAAGGTTTAGAAAATCTTCCCAAAGGCCCCTATATCATTGCTCCAAAGCATCAATCAGCTTGGGAAACTTTCAGTCTTGTTCCTTATTTTGATGATCCCACTCTCATTTTAAAACGTGAATTGATGTGGATTCCATTGTTTGGCTGGTATATGGCAAAAACGCAAATTATCCCCATTAACCGCACAACACCCATCAAAGCTTTAAAAATGATTATACAAAAAGCAAAAGAGAAAGTAAAACAAGGGCGCCAAATCTTGATTTTTCCCGAAGGAACACGCCGACAACCCGGTCAAGAACCAGATTATAAGTCAGGAATTGTCGCGCTCTATAATGAATTAGGACTTCAAGTTGTCCCTATTGCACACAATGCGGGTTTATATTGGCCACGCAATAATTTTCGCCGCTATCCCGGAACAATTCGTGTCCGTATTCTTCCCCCGATAGAAGCGGGTTTAAGCAAACGTGATTTTCTAGATCAACTTGTCCAAAAAACTGAAAAAGCGTGTGATGAACTGCTTCTCTTAGCAGCTCAAGATCCTACCCCTCCTCCTATGCCACCATACGCTGTTCAGAAACTTCAAAAACTAAATCATCATGAAACAATGCACTAATTGATAAGAATAATGCATAACTTTGTATATTGAGCGGAGTATAGGGAACAAAAATATAAGAAAGATACTTCAAACTTTCTAATTCAAAATTATAAAACACATGTACATGATAAGAAACAATCAATGTGTAAATTTTTTTGAAAAAGAATTCTTCCTCTCTTTAAAATCATTTAAATAACATACATCTCATTGACTTATAAGGATGTTTTAGCGTTATTCAACTTGAATGAGAACCCTGAATACCGTAAGATTCTCTCATTTCAAATCTATTCTAGGTTGAATCAATTAGAATCATTTTCTTACACATTACAAGCGGGGATATCTGTGTGAATAAAACGATACAAGAAAAGATTAAAATGCTTTTTACGAACCGTCTCAAGTGCCAAGGGCTATCCTAACAGGAGAGCAAGAAAAATGCATGATTATGCAGATTCATTCCTTTCTGAGAAATTCAATCCCTCCAAGAACATGAAATCTTGTACAATCTTCATTATTTAAAAAGTATTTCTTGAGATACTTAAGTCATCAAACCAAATTCAAGGGGAAAATAAAAATGAGTGTTGGTTTTTATCCCACAGACACAACGGATACAGCAATTAACCATCTTTCCTCCCTATCCTAGACTTAAAAGCTTTGTGTGCTACATTAAAACAATTCTAAATAACGAATAAGAGGGAACTAGATTTAAATTAATGCAACGTCTCTTCTATAATTTATTTTTTTCTGTGATTTTGAGTTTATCCAGCGCTGTTGCTTTAGCGCAGCCTTTTATTTCTGTTGATGTTACAACGAGGCGTATCTTAAAACATAATCAAGCTTTTGAGCGTTGGTATCCTGCTTCCTTGACAAAATTAATGACCGCTTATGTTATTTTTCGTGCCATGAGCCGAGGAGAAGTTTCACCAAACAAACATATCACCATCAGCGAATACGCCGCAAAAGCTCCCTCATATCGTTCAGGCTATAAAGCTGGTTCTGTACTCACACTTGATACAGCCTTAAGTATCACTATGGTTAAATCTACCAATGATTTAGCCATTGCCATGAGTGAAGCTGTTGCGGGTTCACAGAAAGATTTTGTACATAAAATGAATAGCGAAGCTAAACGTTTAGGCATGTTTGGCACCCATTTTGCGAACGCAAGTGGTTTACCAGATCCTCAAAACTATTCCACGGCACGCGATATTGCTCTTTTAGCCGTTCAAATACGTAGAGAATTTCCACAATATGCTCATTATTTTTCTATTCCAGCCATTGATTTTGGTAATAATCGAAAAATCCAACATAACTCAAACAACCTCATTGGCCGTTTTTATGGGATAGACGGTATGAAAACAGGCTTTATTTGTGCCTCTGGTTTTAATCTTGTTGCTTCAGCCACCCGCAATAAACGTACAATTATTGCTGTCATTCTAGGTGCTAACAACATAAGTGAAAGAGAAGAAAAAGCTGCACAACTTCTTGAAATAGGATTTTTGCACCAAGGAACCCCCCAATTAACACTAGCAACATTAAAACCTTATGGGAGCAACATAACAAAAGCCAACAATATGAGACAACAAACATGCACACCTGAAGCCATAAAAATGCATGCAAAATCATATGATGATCAAGGAAATATTATTCTCACCTCACCTTTTATCACTGCTCCACCTTCTTTTTCTCATCCTTTATCAGTACACCTCATTCGTACGCCACAAACACCTAAAATGACAGTAAAACCACTAAGAAAACCCTATATTCCGTATAAAAGGCACGCAAACCATTCTATAAAAAGCCATAAATCATAATCTACAATTAATTATAATACTTTGATTTATAATGATAATTAATTATTTTGTACCTTATGTCAAAACCACAAGTATTGTAAGATTCTCTCATTTCAAATCTGTATTTGTTGAATCAATAAAACCAGTCTCTTGCGCGCCACAAGGTGGATGAACATGTAGATAAAATAATTAAAACAAGGAATAAAAATCCTTCCTATAAGTCCTTTCAAGAACCAAGAATTATCATAACATTGATGCTAAAAAGTGTATAATATACCCACGTGCACCTACCTTTATAAGCGTAAAGATAGTGGTACAATGGATCTCATGAGGGATTAACCATTACATCCCTCACGGACATCATTATAAATTGGTTAGACATACTGAGATATATTTTTTAAAAACAAAACTATGATTGATGATTAACATGAAAATAAAGCGCATCCCTCTCACGCTTATTACGGGTTTTTTAGGCTCTGGCAAAACAACTTTGCTCAACCGTATGCTACAAGACCCTCTTCTAACAGAATGTGCTGTTATCATCAATGAATTCGGCGAAATCAGTATTGACCACCTTCTGGTTGAAAAAACAACAGAAGGAATTATTGAGCTTGCCAATGGTTGCTTATGCTGCAATTTACGCAGTGATCTCATCGACACATTAATTGATTTAATAAATCGCGTTCAGACAGGACAGATCAAACAACTCCATCATATTATCATTGAAACCACAGGGATGGCTGATCCCGCCCCTATTTTACAAATACTTTTAAGCCACCCATTGTTTATTCAAACATTGTCCATAAATGCTGTTCTTGCAACATTTGATACATTAAGCCCACTTTCCATATGTGAGCGCTATCCTGAAATATATAAACAATTAATATTTGCTGATAAAATCATTCTCACCAAAACAGATCTTAGAGACCCACAAACGCTTTCAGATGCACTCCTTAGCACACTTAAAACAATGAATCCTACAGCACAAATCATTGACGCCCATTCTAAAGATTTCTGTTCAAATCTATTAATAAATAACACATTATGGGATGAAAAAGTAGAAAATACAAAACTTAAACAAAATCTTACGACTACCCCACATGATCATAGCCCCCATAAAACCATTCGTACCTTTTCACTAAACTGTGAGGGTCCTGTTGATTACGCCACAATTGAGGCTTTTTTAGATCTCCTACAAGAGCGTTATGGTACAAAATTATTACGTATTAAAGCAATTATCGCATTACGTGATGACCCTTATCGCCCACTTGTATTACATGGCGTACAAACATTTTTTCATCCTCCCATAAGATTGCCAGCATGGCCAAAAGGAATAAAACAAACACGTTTCGTCATCATTGCCGATGGTGTTGAAAAAGACGCAATACAAAAGCTCCTCAATGCTTTTTTTAATAAACCAGCAATAGATACTGCAGACAAAACAGCTCTCTTAGAAAATCCCCTGGTCATTCCAGGAATAAAATTTTAATTTTTTCTCCCCTTCAATGATATAACATTAAATTCATTAGCACCACCATCTTTATGCTTTTAAAGGAGCAAACCGGCACCATTACACACTTTGCTAATTCCCAATGTTGAAACAGCTCTTGGTACTTGAGACGGTTTGTAAAAAGCATTTTAGTCTTTCTTGCACAGTTTCACCCACGCGGCTATCCCCGCTTGTAACGTGCAAGCAAATGGTTTTAATTTATTCAACATGGAACGGCTTTGAAATGAGAGAAGCTTACGGTATTCAGGGTTCTAATTTGATTTAAAAAACTAAATTATCATTATAAATCAAATTGTTATGATACAAAATTTAATACCCATCAATCTGCAAATAGATTGTTTTCTCTCTAAATGCGCTTCATCTGCAAACCACTTCATGTGATTCATTTCACAGATCGATTGGCCAAATTCTTGGTTCTAAAATATTCTGCTCAACTCTATATTTATTCAAGCTAATTGAAATCAAAATCCCTGTTAAGAAAAAAACCAAAATTAGACAGAGGCAATATCGCATTTTAAAATATGTGAATGTATCTTATATAACAGCACGACAAGACAATATTTCACAGCATAAAAGAATAAAACTCTTTGAAAGAAATAAAAAGAGAGGTATATTTTATATTAACTTACTCTTCACTAAAAACGAAGATTGATACCAGTAACGATGTGCAAACAATCCAACTTCTTTGAGAAAATTCCTCTTGGCTTCCCACTTCATATGATTTACTTACATAAAGCTCTATGAAAAAACTCTGCGCTTTAAAATATTGACCACTCACTTAAACACCTTATGTGCAAGTTTTTGCATATCCTGTATGACCATTATTAAGTGATAGTGTTTACGGTGCAGTAGGATACAATACCACTCACTGCATTAGAGAAACTGAATTTTTATCAATATCGCGATTAAAAACGTAACGTTTTCCATAAACCTCAACAGTTGGAGGTTGACGATTTTTTTCAAAAAAATCATAACCTTTCTTAAGCATAATCCAGAATTGATAATGAGGATTCTTGCTATGGCGTGACATATTATCCTCGGTCATGCGGAAAGGAAAAGCCTGCAACTGAAACTCTCTTTGTCCTCCTTTAAAAGCATCCCGTGCAAACGCATAAATCTGAGCCATGTTCTTATCACTCATAGAATAACAACCTGCGGAAAAGCAAGAACCATGCACCATAAGATTGCTTCCTGTGCGACCATTTTCCTGATCATAAAGGTTAGGAAATCCTATATTAAAAGAGAGATAATATTTTGAATAAGGATTCATTTGGTTTGCGCTAATAGTATAAAAACCCTCTGGTGTCTGAAGATCCCCTTCTTTATATTTAGGTCCAAGCTTACCAGACCATTTGCAAATGCCATAGCGAGCAACCAAGATAAAAGGTCCTGAACGAGATTGCTTCCAAACTTCAGCAAGATTTTCTTCCTTAAAAAACCGCATCATAATCGGTGCATAGGGATCTATATCATACAGAACCATTCTATTTTTGATTTCTTGCGGCAACGGCTGCTCAACTTTAGCGCGAATAGAGGCTGGTAATCTTCCTTCACATGCTGTCAATAGTCCCATTACAAACAACACACACACAGCGAGGAATCTGCTAAATGTCATCGAATAAAACTCCAATCCAACACCCCTCACAAAAAATAACCTATGTTAGAGATCGACCAATTTGAAGGTATTTTTCCCTTCGCTCTTGTTTAAGCACTTGACCATCTTTTCCAGCCATAGCTTTTAAAGCCTCTGAAATAACATCACCCGTTGCATCAATGACAATCTCTTTGCCACGATGTGCTCCCCCTAAAGGTTCCGAAATAATGCCATCAATAATCTTTAAGCGATACAAATCTTGAGCGGTAATACGCATATTCATTGCAGCATCTTTTGCACGAGCTGGATCACGCCATAAGATAGAAGCTGCTCCTTCTGGTGAAATAACAGAGTAAATTGCGTGCTCCAACATATAAACTTTGTTGGCAGCCGCGATTGCTATCGCCCCTCCAGAACCGCCTTCTCCAATAACAACGGAAACCACAGGAACTTTCAAACGCAAAGTTGTAGCTGTTGATTGAGCAATTGCTTCCGCTTGCCCACGTTCTTCAGCGCTTACCCCAGGATAAGCACCTGCTGTATCAATAAAAGTGAGGAGTGGCAAACCAAAGCGGTCAGCCATTTCCATAATACGTACAGCTTTACGATAGCCTTCTGGACGTGCAGAACCAAAATTATAGCGCAAACGTGTTTGCGTATCGTGACCTTTCTCTTGACCGATATAAGCAATGGCCTCACCTTTAAAGCGTGCAAACCCCGCTTGAATAGCCTCATCTTCAGCAAACTTGCGATCTCCGGCCAAAGGCGTAACATCACTCAATAGGCGTTTAGAATAGTCCATAAAATGGGGACGATCCGGATGACGAGCGACTTGTGTTTTTTGCCACGGCGATAATTTTTTATAAATATCGCGCAACGCTGTTTGGGAACGCGTTTCAAGACGAGCAATCTCGTCACTCATATCAAGACTGCCTTTTTCCTGAGAAATTTTTTTTAATTCAAGAATTTTCCCATCAAGATCAGCAACTGGTTTTTCAAAATCAAGATAATTATACATTTGTATCAACTCATTCAGTGTCACTTATACACTTATAATTTGCTTTATAAAGTCTTTTTCAAAAACATCACCTTTTCTTTAACGAGCCTTTTGCTCATCGGCAAGTGGATGATGCTCATTGACTAAACGATAAAGTCCCTCTTCCAACACATGGGTATAAATCTGAGTGGTAGCAATATCAGAATGACCTAACAAATGTTGAACGGCACGCAAATCAGCACCATTTTGCAAAAGATGACTAGCAAAAGCATGACGCAACACATGGGGAGAAAAGCTATCACTTCCTATCCCTGCTCTTCTAGCGAGATTTTTCAACTCTCGTGCAACGACTTGACGAGCAATATATCCTGTCTCGGAATGCGCAGGAAAAAGATAAGAACTCGTAGCATCCTTTCCCTGATCACGCAAGTTTAACCACTGTGAAAGAACTTGGCATGCTTTTTTTGATAACAGCACCATTCGTTCTTTTTTGCCCTTACCACGAACCAAAACGCTGTATTCCTTCCTTCGAACAGACTGAACCGGCAGACTCACCAACTCACTAATACGTAACCCTGTTGCATAAAGCATTTCAATCAATAGCTGAAGACGCAGTGCACGGAAATAACCTTTGGACCCATAGTCTGCTTGATTGACTTCTAACTCCGCAAAATCAAGCAATTTTATCACTGCATCTTCACTCATGATTCTGGGCAAAGGACGCCTCTGACGAGGTGCATCAATATCATGAGAGGGATCATCTGCTCTCAACCCTTCAGCATAAAGGAATTGATAAAACTGACGCAAAGTTGATAAACGGCGCGCTTGCGACGATGCCGCAAAACCAAAAGTATGCATAAGCGACAAAAGGGTAATTAAATCTTCTTTTTGTGCTGAAAAAAGCGAAACAGAGTGTGAAGACAATTCGTCTTGTGCCCACTGCAAATCATGCTGATAAGCCGCAAGCGTATGAGACGAAGCCCCTCTCTCCGCACTCATCATCTCAAGAAAATGATCTATCACAGCACCACTTTTCATTTCATTGATTCGCTTCCGTAGAAAGATTCCATGAATCCAAGGGAACATCAATGTACATATCCACAGTTACTGGTTCAACCCAAACCACAAGAGCACCCATTATAATGAAAAGAACAGAAAGCAAAATGAAAAGAATCATCAAAAATCTAGTCAATGTTGGCATAAAACAATAACCTACCCAAAAATATTCTATCTCGTATTATGCCTCACAAAGATTAACAGGAATTGACTTTAAGATGGATAAATGCCGAAATAAAGTTATGAAAAGCAATCGACCAAAACGCGTCCCCATAACACAAATAAAGAATCAGCTCTTATCGTCCCTTGATAAAAGAGCACTTGTCCTTGTTGGTCTTATGGGGGCAGGCAAATCAGTGATCGGAAAACGCGTCGCCACCATGCTCCGTTTACCTTTTTATGATTCTGACCAAGAAATTGAAAAAGCTGCACAAATGACAATTACGGAACTCTTTGAAATTTATGGTGAATCCGAATTTCGTGCTCTTGAACAGCGTGTTATTCTAAACCTCATGAAAAAAAATCCCCTTGTTTTAGCAACAGGTGGTGGTGCCTATATAAATGAAAATATCCGAAAAGCCATTCACAAAAATGGTATATCCATATGGCTAAAAGTCGATCTTGATATCCTCATGCAACGTGTCTCAAAGCACCCGACACGTCCCTTGCTTCAAACAGCCAATCCTAAAGAAACCATGCAAAAACTCATGGAACAGCGTTATCCTATCTATGCAAAGGCAAACTTAACAATTAACAGTCATAAAGAAAGCCGTCATACCGTAGCACGAAATGTTATACGATCCGTACAGCACTACCTATACACAGAAATTAACAATAGGGATAACCAGCATGCAAACCAAAACCGTCACTGTTAAACTGGACAAACACTGTTACGATATCATCATTGGTCCGGGTCTGATTACACAAGCTGCTTCACAAATTAAACATGCTCTTAATAAAAAAGATCCTCATCAAACGCGCTTGGCGCTTGTTACAGATACAAATGTTGCTTCCCTTCATTTGGAGATATTGCAAGCAGAATTAACAAAAAATAAAATTCATACTGTCCCTATTATTGTAGAAGCGGGAGAACAATCAAAATCATTTTCAACCCTGCAAGTTGTCATCGATCAAATTCTTGCTGCGCGTTTAGAAAGAGGCGACTGTGTTATTGCTTTTGGCGGTGGTGTCATTGGCGATCTAGCAGGATTTGCGGCAAGTATAATCCGCCGTGGTATGAACTTCATTCAAATGCCCACAACGCTTCTTGCACAAATTGATTCCTCTGTTGGTGGAAAAACTGGAATCAATAGCCAATATGGCAAAAATCTTATCGGTGCTTTTTATCAACCACAATGCGTTATTGCTGATACGTGTCTTCTTGATACCCTGCCGCCGCGCGAATTTCGCGCTGGCTACGCAGAAATAGTAAAATACGGTCTCATTAACCAACCTGACTTTTTTGAGTGGCTTGAAAAAAATGGGCAGAAAATTTTCTCTAATGGCCCTATGCGAACAGAGGCCATTGTTCGCTCATGCCAATTTAAAGCTGACATTGTAGCACGCGATGAGTACGAAACGGGAGAGCGTGCACTCTTAAATTTTGGCCATACATTTGGACACATGCTTGAAACAGCAACCGCTTATGACTCCAACCGTTTAATCCATGGCGAAAGCGTAGCAATTGGGATGATTCTAGCTCATCAATTCTCTGCTCAATTAAATTTAATAAGCCCCACGCTTACACAACGCATTGAAGCGCACTTCAAATTTATAGGATTGCCTACACAATTAAAGGATATCCCAGGGGGTCTACCAGATGCTGAAACTTTAATGACTCTCATTGCCCAAGATAAAAAAGTTTCGCAAAACAATTTGACTTTCATCTTAACACGCGGACTTGGCCAATCATTTATTGCAAAAAATGTTTCACCAGATGCAGTTTTATCCTTTTTGGAACAAAAATTAACAGAAATTCGTTAATTCATATTGAATATAATTGATTCGTTTTTATACTTCTATTAAAGATTAAATATGATGATGTCTGCGTAGCTCAGTAGGATAGAGCACAGGATTCCTAAAGAAATTGGGCACTTTGAGGAGAAATCCTCAAAGTGAATCTGCTCAAATTCGGGGAAAGCTTCATGGGCGACTATATGCCAATCCCGAGCCAAGTCTCTTTTCAAATGAGAGAAAGGTGTAGAGACTGAACGGGCAGCACCTAAAGAGCAAAAGCTTTAAGGTGAAGAGACAGTCCAGACCACAAACAGCCGATAAGGCTGGCGGTGAAAATCGAAGTGGTATGAATCCTGGGGTCGCAGGTTCGAATCCTGCCGTAGACACCATCGTATCAGTCAAATTATTCTTTGTGCACAATATTAGGAATATAGGGAAGCATCATGAAAAAAACTTTGCACATTTTAGGATTTTTCACCGCTTTAAGTTTATCACTCTTCAGCTCAAACAATAGCTTAGCTGGTTCTTTAATCATTGAAGTACCAGACAATCCAGAGCCCAAAACAGAGACCATTACCTATCAGTGTGATACTGAAACAGGTAAAGAGCGCGTAGAGGCAGTTTATCTTAATGCTGACAATATTTCGTTGGTTGATTTCAAATGGAACGGTGATCGTGTCATTGCTGCTAATGTCATCGCGGCAACAGGAGCAAAATTTGCAGGAGCTCAGTACATCTGGTGGGAGAAGAACAAAGAAGTCACGCTTTATGACCTTGCTCAGGATCCAGAAGAAAAAAAACCTATCCTATGTAAAGATGAGTCAACATTATTATTTTAAATAACACGGGAAATATTATGAAAAAAATTTCTTTTACTAAACAATTTTTCATTACTTTAAGTGTGTTCCTTCTCGGTTCAATTAATGCATTAGCAAGTTCTTTAGTCATTGAAGTACCAAATGATCCAGAACCAACAACAGAGACCGTCTCCTATCAATGCGACATGGGAACAAGCAAAGAGCATGTTGAGGCAACTTATCATAATGCTGGCAATATTGCGCTTGTTGATTTAAAATGGAACGGTAAGCGCATCGTTGGTTCTAATGTAATTGCCGCTTCTGGAGGAAAATATGTGGGTGGTCAATACATTTGGTGGATAACTAAAAATGAAGCCATATTTTACGATCTTATTAATGATCCAAAAGAAGAAAAGCCCATCCACTGTGTAGAAGAAAAAAGCACAGAATAAAGAAGGTTCTTACATTTCAAGAACCGCGCTGGCTCTCATCTCTTGATGTTCCTTCTGACGTGGGTAACTTTTCCTCCGTCTGGTGTAATAAAAGAGCCAGCGGTTTTTCTGACTGTTCTTCTGAATGATGTCGATAAGCTGCTGTATGTGAGAGCAACATAGAAGCTACCGGCGCTGTTAAAAATAAAAAAAACATTAGCAACACTTCATGAAAAACAAAATAATGGTCCACAAATATTGAATAAAGAAATGAAGAAATAAGAATACTACCAACGCCCCAACTCGTACATACTGAAAGCATATGCAAACGCTTATAAAAATTGGAAAAACGCACCAAACCTATCGTTGCGATCAATGTCAATCCAGACCCTAATATTAAGAAAACTGTGATAGCAATAGCAACCACAAGCGATATATCATCTTTCATTCAATAATCTCCCCCCGCATAAGAAATTTCGCCAAAGCGATGCTTGAGACAGATCCCAACAATCCAATAATGAGAGCTGCGACAAAATAAGTGGTTGTTCCTGAACGAATATCGAATGTAAGAAACAAAAGAATAGTAGTTATATAAAGGGCATCCAAACCAACAATTCTATCCTGCGCCCGTGGACCACAAATCAACCGAAACAGCGCGAAAATCACCGCTAAACTTAAAAAAAACTGTGAAAAGAAAAGCCCCCAATAAAGAATCACCATACTCATAAAAAAATCTCCAAAAGCAATTGCTCATACCGTTTTTTGATCAACTGTTTGTAATCATATCCATTTTTTAAATTTAAGACATGAAGCAAAAGTTCACCCTTTTTACTATTATAGGCAACCCAAGCAGTTCCAGGGGTTGCCGAAAGGATACATGCTAAAATAGCCAAAGCAGTGCGATTATGAAGCAGAAGAGGTACTACAATAAAACCAGATTTCTGCTCTCGAGACCTTTTTGTTAAAACAAACCAAGTCACCGAAACATTTGAGAATATAGAATCTATAAATACTCGAAAAACGAGACGAAAAACCGCACTCCAGCTTTTAATAACAGCCTTCTCCGGCTCCAGAAGCCGTATCATCCAACCACAAAACAAAGCGGTTAAAATCCCTAAAAGCAATTGCCCTAAACTAAAACCATTTAAAATAAGCCACATAAGGACAATGACATCACTGAAAAAAGGGGAAGGACAAAAACGATTCATTTACTCACCTCCCTATTTTCGAGAGAAAAATCCGTTAAAACGCTCCCAATATAGTTTTGAGGTTCATATAAAGTCTTAGCAGTTTCAGACATATAATGACTAACAGGACTGGCTACAATTGTTATAAGAAAACACAAAGCAAGGAGAACGGCAATAGGCGCAAATTCTATCACTTGCACACGGGGAATACGCCCTTCAAGAGAAACCCAAAAAGTTCGGATACCCGTTCGTGTCAATGCAATCAAAGCCGCAAAACCAGAGAGAGTGACAAAAACTACAAAAAGCCAATCTTGGTAAACCGGTAGAGAGGCAGAAAAATCCTCTCTACTGTGGTTTAAAATTGCCATGAACATCATAAATTTAGCAACAAAACCAGAAAAAGGCGGCAATCCAATAATCAAAATGGCACAGATACCAAAACAAGCTCCAAGAATTGCCAAGGTTACTGGAAAATAGATGCCAACTTCATCTTCTTCCTCCTCTTCATCGTCACCATACACCTCCATTGTGACAGCAAGAACATTAGCAGCCACATCTTGACAGCGTTCAACCAACTCTACCAAAAGAAAAAAAGCTCCCAGTGCTAAAGTTGAAGAAACAATATAAAAAAGTGCGCCTGCTGTCAGTGCTGCATTGCCTATCCCGATCGCAGTCAACAATGTACCAGAAGAGACAAGGACACTATAAGCTGCCAAACGCACCAAAACTTGGCTTGCCAATACCCCAATAAAACCAACAATCATAGTGGCAAGCCCACCATAAAACAAAACCGTATGACCAAAATGGTTAAAATATTCACTTTCAGAACCAAACCATAGCAACGTTAAACGTAAAATAATATAAATACCCACCTTGCTCAAAAGTGCAAAAGAAGCTCCAACTGGCGCTACTGCTGCACTGTAAGTTGGCACCAACCAAAAATTAAGCGGCCACATACCCGCTTTAAGCAAAAAAGCAATACCTAAAAGTGCAACACCTATTTCGAACAAAACAATATCTGTAGAAGATATATATTTTATTTTAACAGCCAAATCGGCCATATTAAGAGTACCAACGACTCCATAAATGAGCGCTATACCAACTAAAAAAAATAATGAAGCAACAAGATTAACCACGACATAATGCAACCCTGCGCGCACGCGTGTTTGACCAGAACCATGCAAAGCAAGCCCATAGGAAGCTGTTAACATAACTTCAAAAAACACAAATAAATTAAATAAATCACCAGTCAAAAAAGCACCATTTATCCCCACCATAAAAAATTGCATTAGTGACTGAAAATGAGAACCAGCTTTGTACCAATGAGCCCGCGCAAAAACCAACACGCTAGTCACCAACAAGCTGGAAAGTAAAAGCATCATAGCGCTTAAGCGATCAAGGACTAAAACAATTCCAAAAGAAGACGGCCAATTACCAAGTCGATAAACATCGCAAGCCGGTGCTATTTCAAGAGTACGTATAATCAATAAAATGGCAGTAACGACCAACAGTCCCGCAGAAGAAAGACTGATGAATGATTTAAGTCTTGCACGACGTTCATCATAAAAAAGAAGAAGTGCTCCAGTGATTAACGGCAAAAGAATAGGCAAAATAAGGAGATGATGCACTCCTATTTCCATTATTGCACCTCACGTCCATCAACGTGATCAGAACCCGTTAAACCACGTGAAACCAACAAGATAACTAAAAATAAAGCTGTTGTTGCAAAACCAATCACAATTGCAGTTAAAACCAAGGCTTGTGGGAGAGGATCGACATAATTAGCTGGATTAATAACAGGGGTAGGATCAACAATTGGAGCAGCATTACTACGCGGTCTACTCATTGAAAATATAAAAAGATTAACACCATAGGAGATCAAGGACAAACCAAGAATGACTTGAAAAGTACGTGGACGCAAAACAAGCCAAATACCTGATCCGACAAAAACACCGATACCCAAAGAAAGAACAATTTCCATTAATTTTCCTTCTCTTTTAAAATAGGTTTCTTACCGATTCGGTAACTCCGAATTGACTGGTGTGCAAGCGCAATTAAAATGAGAACAGTTGCTCCTAACACAAGAGAAAGCACACCAAAATCAAACAAAAAAGCGGATGCCATGGAAACTTTCCCAATTAACGGAAGATGAATATATCGAAAAAAGGATGTTAAAAAAGGATATCCAAAAAACCAAGAGCCCATCCCCGTTACGACTGACAACAATAAGCCAAAGCCTATCCAACGCAAAGGTAAAACTCTCAAATGCGTTTCCACCCACCGAATATCGCGTGCAAGATATTGTAAAATAAATCCTATTGCCAAAGTAATACCACCGACAAATCCACCTCCTGGCAGATCATGCCCTCGCATGAATAAATAAATAGCAAAAGCGATAATAATCGGAAAGAGCCAACCCATAATAACAGCAGGAACAGCTAAATAATTCAATACTGTATCTCCTACATTTCGATTAGGCTGTGCTATATCAAAGGCTTTCTGGATACGTTGTTGAAAAGGCGCATCAATACTCTCAGGCGCAGGACGAAAACGTCGTAATAGGGCAAAAACAGTAAGGGAAACAACACCCAAAACCACAATTTCTCCCATGGTATCAAAACCACGGAAATCAACCAATAACACATTCACAACATTGCGACCACCAGCATCTGAGTAAGCATGCGTTAGAAAAAAATCAGAAATCGTTGTACCTTGGGGACGTGTCATCACTGCAAAAGAAAGCCATGCTACACCAGCACCTCCTACAAGGGATATGATGAAATCACGGAAACGACGCAAGCGAACCCAAAAACGAACAGCAGCCGGCCCAGGGTCATGCAAACGTTTAGGCAACCACCGTAAACCAAGCAATAATAAAACGACTGTAACAACCTCAACAACCAATTGTGTTATTGCTAAATCAGGAGCAGAAAGCCATAAAAAGGTTGCACAAGTCATCAAACCAGCTCCCCCTAAAAGCATAAGTGAAGCAAGACGATGAAACTTTGCTCGCCAAGCAACTAAAAGCGCACATAATCCGCCAACCAGCCAAAGAGCGAGAAAAGGAATATCAAGTGGAAAAAGCGGTAATGTCCCCACTGGAATGAAACCATCGCACCAAAGTAAAAGACCAACAAAAGCAAAACAGACCCAAAAAATCCAATGCAATTGGATCTGCAAACGGCGTGTTGACAAAGCAGATTCCACCGCACGGGCCCATTTCCAAGAAATAATTACGAGAATGCGTTCAAAAATACGCGGTCCTTTTAAGTGACGGAAAAAAGGAGCCCCATCATCACAGGATAAAAAATAACGATGCCCGACAGCATAGAGCAATCCGCCCCCTAATAATGCAACAAAACTCATCACTAATGGAGTGTTAAACCCATGCCAAACAGCCAAACTATAAGGAATTGTCATTGTTCCTAAAACAGACACGACCGCATTATCTAAAATAGGTCCTATTGTTAAATTAGGAAAAATACCAACCGCTAAACAAATAAACACCAAAAGCTCCATTGGTAAACGCATGAAATGCGGTGGTTCATGGGGAGTCTTGGGTAAATTGTCAGGCTTTTGTCCTAAAAAAACGCCATGAATAAAGCGTATAGAATAGGTCACACTAAACAGACTAGCTAGCGTTGCCACATAAGGCGCAATCCAATCGAGCCATGATTCCATATGCGTTTCAACAGCTTCAGCAAAAAACATCTCTTTCGATAAAAAACCATTCAACAAAGGAACCCCAGCCATCGCTGCACTCGCAACTAAAGCAAGAGTTGCTGTGATAGGCATAGAACGATAAAGCCCTGACAGTTTACGCATATCACGTGTTCCCGTCTCGTGATCAATAATGCCAGCAGCCATAAATAAAGAAGCTTTAAAAGTAGCATGATTAGCCATATGAAAGATTGCCGCAACACATGCAAGTGAACTACCAAGACTTAAAAGTGTTGTAATTAATCCAAGATGACTAATAGTCGAGTACGCAAGCAGTCCTTTCAAGTCTTGCTGAAACATGGAAAAATAAGCACCTAGAAGAAGAGTTGAGAGTCCTGAAAAGCCAACCAGCCAAAACCAAGATTCTGTTCCAGAGAGCACAGGCCATAAACGAACAAGCAAAAACAATCCCGCTTTTACCATTGTTGCCGAATGCAAATAAGCCGATACAGGGGTTGGAGCAGCCATCGCGTTGGGTAGCCAAAAATGAAAGGGAAATTGCGCGCTTTTTGTTAACCCTCCCAATAAAATGCAAATAAGGATAGGACTATAAAGAGAACTTGACCGGATCATATCTCCAGACTGCAGAACCTTATCCAAATCAAAACTGCCAACAGTATACCCAATCAATAAAACTCCAATAAAAAGGGCAAAGCCGCCAAAACCTGTGATCGTTAGAGCCATACGCGCACCCTCACGCGCACTTGCATTATGGTACCAATAGCCGATCAGCAAAAAAGAAAAAATACTGGTGAGTTCCCAGAAAACAACCAAAAAGACGAGATTACCTGATAAAACTATTCCTATCATTGATCCCATAAAGGCCAAAAAAAAGGAAAAAAAACGCGGTACAGAATCCGCTGGATCTATGTAATAACGTGAATAAATGACAACAAGCAGCCCAATCCCTGTAATAAGCAAGCAAAAAAGCCACGACAAACCATCTATGCGGAGAATCAAATCGCTTCCCCATTCTGGAAGCCAAGAAATATCTAAACGCACTATGTGGTTTCCGCGAACTTCCGGATAAAGCATTATTGTAAAAATAAGACAGAAAAGTGCGACAACCCCAGCAAACCACGCTTCATTATTTTTTGCTGTCGAACGAAAAAAGCCAATGACAGCACTTCCACCAAAGGGAAGCAAAACAAGCAATACCAACATTGCTTCCCGTGTTGTCATTCTTTAAACTCCATTTTGCCTTAATATTTTGTCATCGACAAAATAAAAACTTATATTCTCACCCCCCATTCCACACTTAATGATAATAAGATTTAATAAAACTTAAAAGCATTTAAAATTTTTAAAAAAACAATGCTGGCATGAAAATACTGCGCACAACAAAAGTCTTCTCTTTATTGTAAGAACAATAACGCCCACGACAAGAAGCAATTAAAATTTTATTTAATTTCTATCCTTTAAAAAAGCGTGATAAACACTGCCTACGCCCCCCATGAAAAGGCTGAAAACTATTATCATTTTTATTATAAGAGCGATAACGCGCACGGCAAGATTCAATATGTTGTTTAAGCATCCATGGCTCTTTTTTTTCTAATTTTTCCGAAGAAGACGTTAAAAACACTTTTTTAGCATCTGGTACAACTTTTAATGATGCGCCTTTTGTGCTTAAGTGCGGCGATGTAACAAATGCCACTTCAGGATACCACCAATTATCACTGTATTTACGATAACCACGCCGATAATGACGATAACCTTTGAAACCATTAAGTTCTCTACGCCCCGTAAAAATCAGAGGCACCGAACTATCTAGGACAGAAGTCTGAGTAACCAGTTTGGCTTTAGCGTCACTTCTATTTTGCCCCCAATTAACAAGAGTGGTTGTTATAATGAAAAAACTGCTAGCAAATACAAAAGCTAAAGCATAATATAATTTTTTTTTCATACTCATAACAAAAAACTCAACATAATAAACAACAGTAATTACAGAAAGCCTTTCTCTTGCTAGACAGAAACAGATTCTTTTCTTAAGATTCTTTTTTCTTGAGACATTCTGTTACTCTTTGTACTAAACGTTGATCTTGGCAATAAGATCCTTCAAAAAAGAATGAATAAATGATGATAAAAACCCCCTACTATCTTATAGACAAATCGAAACTCATCAAAAACATGCAAACAATTTCTCGTTTACGGGAAATGTCCGGAGCTAAAATTTTACTTGCTTTAAAATGTTTTGCCACATGGAGTGTTTTTGATTTAATGTCTGAGTTCATGGATGGAACCACATCATCATCCCTTTATGAACTACGTTTAGGAAGAGAAAAATTTGGCAAAGAAACCCATGCTTATTCAGTGGCTTGGGCAGATGATGAAATTGATGAAGCCTGTGGTTATGCAGATAAAATCATCTTTAATTCCATCCAACAGCTTCAACGCTTTTCTGATGCAACAAAAACCATTCAAAGAGGTTTAAGGTTAAATCCAGGAATCAGCGCATCAAATTTTGATCTTGCCAACCCCTCTCGCCCTTTTAGCCGCTTAGGAGAAACAAACCAAAGCGCTATCAAAGAAGTTCTGCCTCTTATCAACGGATTGATGATCCATAACAATTGTGAAAATGCTGACTTTAATCTTTTTAACCAAATGCTTGGATATATGGAAGAAAAATTTGCAGAACTTTTTTCTGCTGTTGACTGGATAAGCCTTGGCGGCGGAATCCATTTTACGGCTGAAAATTATCCTCTAGAAGCTTTCGCAAAACGCTTAAAACAATTTTCTAAAACTCATGGTGTTACTCTTTTTCTAGAACCAGGAGAAGCTGCTATTACCAAAAGCACCACATTAGAAGTCAGTGTTCTTGACACATTGTATAATGAAAAGAATCTAGCCATCGTTGATAGCTCAATTGAAGCACATATGCTTGATCTTCTCATTTATCGTGAAAATGCCAAATTAGAACCTAATCTAGGACCACACGAAATTATGATTTGTGGAAAATCTTGTCTTGCCGGCGATATTTTTGGAACATTTCAATTTCAAAAACCTCTTAAAATAGGCGATAGGCTGTCTTTTCAGGATGCAGCAGGTTATACAATGGTCAAGAAAAACTGGTTTAATGGCGTTACAATGCCTGCTATTGTTCTCAAAGAGTGCGATGATACATTAACACTTCAACGCCAATTCAGCTATAACGACTATCAGGAAAGCCTTTCATAAAGATAAACCATAAAAAACGTCATACAACAGTATTAAAAAGGGAGATGAACCTACAATGAAAAAAAATGTTCTCATTATTGGTGCTGGAGGTGTTGCACAAGTTGTTGCACACAAATGTGCTCAAAACAACGATATTCTTGGTGAAATTCATATTGCTTCACGAACACTCAAAAAATGTGAAGCCATCATTGCTTCTATTAAAGAAAAAAACACAATGAAAGAGCAAGGTGTTCTCAAAAGCCATTCGCTCAATGCCATGAATGTAGAAGAAACTATAAAGCTCATCCAAAAGACCAAATGTGAAATTGTCATTAATGTTGGTTCTGCTTTTCTTAATATGTCTGTTCTTTCAGCTTGTATTGAAACCAAATGCGCTTATATCGATACAGCGATTCATGAAGACCCATTGAAAATTTGTGAAACACCTCCTTGGTATGGCAATTATGAATGGCCTCGGCGTCCAGAATGTGAAAAAGCTGGTATAACCGCTATTTTAGGAGCAGGTTTTGACCCAGGTGTAGTAAATGCTTATGCAGCATTAGCGCGCGATGATTATTTTGATAAAATCACAGATATTGATATTATTGATATTAATGCTGGAAATCATGGACGTTGGTTTGCTACAAATTTTGATCCAGAAATTAACTTCCGTGAATTTACAGGACAAGTATGGTCATGGCAAAATAAAAAATGGACTTCCAATAAAATGTTTGAAGTCAGCCATGAATGGGATCTTCCCGTTGTGGGAAAACAAAAAGCCTATATGACAGGACATGATGAAATTCATTCACTTTCCAAAAATCTTGATGTAGAGAATGTCCGTTTCTGGATGGGATTTGGTGATCGTTATATCACTGTTTTTACGGTTCTGAAAAATCTTGGTCTCTTATCTGAACAGCCCATTAGGACAGCAGAAGGACAAGAAGTCGTGCCCTTGAAAGTCGTAAAGGCCGTCTTACCCGACCCTTCCTCTCTTGCCCCAGACTACACAGGAAAAACCTGTATTGGAGATCTTATTAAAGGCGAAAAAGATGGAAACCCGAGAGAAATTTTTATCTATAATATAGCCGATCACAAACAAGCTTTTCATGAAACTGGGGCACAAGGCATTTCCTATACGGCTGGCGTACCAGCAGCCGCAACAGCTCTTCTTATTGCCACAGGTGAATGGGATGTTAAAACTATGGTCAATGTGGAAGAATTACCACCCCACCCTTTCCTTAAATATCTTGATCATATGGGGCTTCCCACTTTTATAAGAGAACAACAAGAGGATAAAAAATTACAATTTTAATACCTATAGAAAGCATATGCTTGATTTTTTAAGTTATCACAAAACTGCCCAATGAAAACAAACTTAATATTCTCGTGTAATTATGGTTTTCAAAAAAATTTTAGCTATTCGTTATATTTTGGCAACATTGCGATTTCTTAACAACCCTAAAGAAGAGACATAGCATCTTTTTAAGACATAGCGATCAATGATCAAGAAAAACAGAGAAGAAAAAACTAATTTAATCACACTGTATAACTTGTCATTATCATCAAAAGATAGTGTCATAAACAAAAGATATAAAAATACCGCTCTTTTAAAGAAGAGCGGTATTTTGTAGAATATTTAATCCCTCCCCTCTTCATCTTAAATGACAAAGATCCTTAACCCACACCAATCATTAAACAATTCAATTTCTTTGGGTGAATTCCTCTTGGCTTCTCTCTTCATATGATTCACCATCATATACAACATGTTGATTTATAACGCTGAATACTGTAAAATTCTCTTAATCACAAACTCTCAAATAATAAAGAGCTTTAGCAATATTGAGAACTGAAAAAGTGTATTATAATACCAGCGTGTACTTTTACTAAACATAAAGATTATAGTGCACAATAGGTCTTATAACAGTTTGAATGAATTTCATATATTTCAAGAGGAACTTTACAGCTATACCATTCATGAACACATCGCGAAGTAGATTTAAGCATTTTGAGAGATGTTTTCTTAACACAAAGCACGCAGATAGGTTCAGAATCTTATCTTAAATATTTTATAACAGTATAAAAACTACCCCATATATAAAACTTTACATAGACTAAACACCACCGCTCTAAACGATATTGCACAACAGAATAATCAATCAAAAATGCACAACAGATATCTAAAACAGTAATTATCGAAAAGCATACAACAAATGGGACATTTCAATACAATTGGTTATATTCTTTTTTTAAGTTTTAAAATGTTGTTGCATGCTTCACAAATATTTTCTGCCCTCCGTACCTTTTAAAATTTACTTTTTAAAAGCTTTTTAAATATGAAGTGGTTTAGCAAATGTTGCCAAAGCTGCCTCACGCACGGCTTCTGATAAGGTAGGATGTGCATGGCAACAACGTCCCAGATCTTCTGATGAACCACCAAATTCCATTAAAACTGCAATTTCATGGATCATTTCACCAGCACCAAATCCAAGAATATGCCCCCCTAATACCCGATCTGTTTTTTTATCAGAAAGGATTTTAACGAACCCATCACTCTTTTGCATTGCACGTGCACGACCATTGGCCATAAAAGGAAATTTGCCAACATTATATTCAATACCAGCAGTTTTTAGCTCTTCTTCTGTCCTTCCTACACTCGCAATTTCCGGCTGTGTATAAACAACACTAGGAATAACATCAAAATTAACATGCCCTTTTTGACCTGCCAAAATTTCTGCCACAGCAACGCCTTCTTCCTCTGCTTTATGTGCTAGCATTGGCCCTTTTACAACATCACCAATCGCATAAATTCCTGGAACATTCGTCTGCCAATGAGCATCAATTGAAATAAATCCGCGTTCATCTAACTGAACACCAACCTCTTGTAAGCCAAGCCCCTCTGTATAAGGAGAACGTCCAGTAGCAATAAGCACAACATCAGCCTCTAAAGTTTCAGATTCACCACCTTTGACAGATTCAAAGCTCACCTGAGCAGTTGAACCAGATTGTGTAACAGCTGTTACCTTTGCACCCGTTTTATATTCAATCCCCTGTTTTTCCATTAATTTCTGAAATTGCCGTGAAACTTCACCATCCATTGAGCCCAAAACTTTATTAAGATACTCAATAATGGTCACCTTAGCACCTAAACGGCTCCAAACTGATCCAAGTTCTGAACCAATGACACCAGCACCTACTACAATCATATGCGTTGGTACTTTTTCAAGTGAAAGAGCTCCCGTAGAAGAAACAATAGTCTTTTCATCAATTTCAACATTCACTCCTGGAATGCCTGAACTCTCTGAACCGGTAGCAATAATAATATTTTTTGTTTCAATTGTTTGTTTATTACCATCTCTGGCAACAACTTCTACATGACCCGCACTCAAAATTTTGGCTGTCCCCAAAAAAGTATCAACTTTATTTTTTTTCATCAAAAAAGAAACACCACTCGTATTGGCTGTCACCACAGCTTTCTTATGAACCATCATTTGTTCAAGATTAAGCTTAGATTTACCAATAGAAATACCAAGCGTTTCAAAACCATGCTGGGTTTCAGAAAACACTTCTGAAGCATGCAACAACGCTTTAGAAGGAATACAACCAACGTTGAGACATGTTCCTCCTAATGTTGTACGCTTTTCAATAATTGCTACTTTAAGTCCCAGCTGCGCCGCTTTTATTGCTGCTACATAACCACCTGGACCCGCTCCGATCACAGCCACATCATAAGACATCCGTTTCTCCTTTCATCCTGAAAACTGTATTTTACAAATCAAGAACAAGGCGTTCCGGATCTTCTAAGCTTTCCTTAACACGCACAAGGAAAGTCACAGCTTCTTGCCCATCCACAATACGGTGATCATAAGAAAGCGCTAAATACATCATGGGGCGGATCACAACTTGACCCTCAACAACCATTGCTCGCTCTTTAATCGCATGCATTCCCAAAATACCAGATTGTGGTGCATTCAAAATCGGTGTTGACATCAACGATCCATACACACCACCATTGGTAATGGTAAAAGTTCCGCCCTGCATATCAGAAACGGCTAATTTTCCATCACGCGCAAGACGCCCCAAACGACCAATCTCTTTTTCAATCTCTGCCAATGACATTTGATCTGCATCTCGCACCACTGGAACAACAAGCCCTTTATCCGTTCCAACAGCAATTCCAACATTGACATAGTTTTTGTAAACAATATCTGTCCCATCAATCTCTGCATTAACAGCAGGAAGTTCTTTTAATGCATGACAAACAGCCTTGGTAAAAAAACCCATAAAACCAAGTTTAACACCATGTTTCTTTTCAAAAATATCCTTATAACGCTTGCGCAAATCCATCACCGCTGACATATCAACCTCATTAAATGTGGTTAACATTGCTGCTACATTTTGTGCATCTTTAAGACGGCGAGCAATTGTTTGACGCAATTTCGTCATACGAACCCGCTCTTCACGTGTTTCTTGGACAGGAGTTGCCGAAGAACTCGTCGCAGAAGAAGAGGGTGTAGGAGCATTTGTACTTTGTTTTAATCCACCAAGAACATCTTCTTTAAGAATTTGTCCACGTTTTCCAGAACCTGAAATATCGCTTTTTGCAACATTATTTTCAGCCATCAATTTTGCTGCTGAAGGAGAAGGAGGCATTGCACTGCTCAAAGCAGGCTTCTCCGATTCAGATGAAGCCGCTGGAACAAGTGTAGCAGAAGGTGAAAGTGATTGGGAGATACCAGCTTCTCCAGCCTTCACCACTCCTAAAAGAGCATTTACTTCAACCGTATCGCCTTCTTTTGCAATGATTTCAGATAATTTCCCAGCAACAGGAGAAGGAACTTCAACGGTTACCTTATCAGTTTCTAATTCAACCAAAGGCTCATCCATAGCGACAGCTTCGCCAAGTTTTTTAAACCATTTGCCAACCGTTGCTTCGGTAACCGATTCGCCCAAAGTAGGAACACGAATTTCAGTAGTCATAATATTTTTCCATACATCAGAGTAGTAATAAATTAAGAACCTAACGCGTCTTTAAGAAACGCAGCCAGTTGTTCAAGGTGTTTCACCATTAACCCAGAGGCCGGTGACGCACTCGCAGAACGTCCTGCATAACGAGCACGTGAATATTGCGCATTAATATGCGTCAAAACCCATTCCAAATAAGGCTCAATAAATGACCAAGCCCCCATGTTTTTTGGTTCCTCTTGGCACCAAAAAACTTCCGCCTGCAAAAAGCGCGATAATACATTCACCAAAACTTTTGCAGGGAAAGGATAAAGCTGTTCAACACGAAGGAGGTAAACATCATCAATACCCCTTTTTTCACGTTCTTCATAAAGGTCGTAATAAACCTTACCAGTACAAAGAACGACACGGCGAATCTTATTATCTTTTTGCAACTTAATGACAGAATCTTTGAGACATTCTGCATCATCAAGCAACACACGACAAAAACTTGTTTCTGGCCCCATTTCATTTAGAAAAGAAACAGCTCGCTTATGACGTAAAAGTGATTTCGGTGTCATCAAAATCAATGGCTTCCGGAAATCACGCTTAATTTGTCGACGCAAAATATGAAAATAATTTGCAGGGGTTGTACAATTAGCAACCTGCATATTATCTTCCGCACAAAGTTGAAGAAACCGTTCTAAACGTGCAGAAGAATGCTCCGGCCCTTGCCCTTCAAAACCATGAGGCAATAAACACACAAGACCAGACATACGAAGCCACTTACGCTCTGCGGATGAAATAAATTGATCAAAAATGACCTGTGCACCATTAGAAAAATCACCAAATTGTGCTTCCCAAAGTGTTAATCCTCGTGGTTCAGCAAGAGAATATCCATATTCAAAACCAAGAACAGCTTCTTCAGAAAGCATAGAATTAACAACATCATAAAGCGCTTGCCCCTTTTGTAAATGATTCAAAGGAATATAACGCGCCTCATTTTCTTGGTCATAAAGAACTGAATGACGTTGTGAAAAAGTTCCCCGTTCAACATCTTCACCGGAAAGACGAACCGGTGCTCCTTCCAAACAAAGTGAACCAAAAGCTAAAGCTTCAGCAGTTGCCCAGTCAACACCCTCACCGGTTTCAAAAATTTTAGCACGATTATTTAAAAAACGTTGAATGGTTTTGTGAACGTGAAAATCTGCCGGAATTTCAACAATTTTCTGACCAATTTCCTTTAAAGTTTTTAATTCAACACCAGTTGTTCTAGAATGCTGCTCATCAGAACTACTAAAAGCTTTGAGTCCCGTCCAGCTTCCATCAAGCCAATCAGCCTTATTAGGTTTATAAGAAGCACTTGCTTCAAGTTCACCTTCAAGCTTATCGCGCCATAATTTTTTTTGTTGCTCAATCTCTTCTGAAGTAACCATTCCTTCTGCTACCAATTGGTCACTATAAAGTTGAAGTGTTGTTTTATGATTACGTATTGCTTTATACATAAGCGGCTGCGTAAAGGAAGGTTCATCACCTTCATTATGCCCATAACGGCGATAACAAAACATATCAATAACCACTGGTTTATGGAAAATTTGGCGAAACTCTGTTGCTATTTTGGCAACAAAAACAACTGCCTCAGGATCATCACCATTCACATGGAAAATTGGTGCGTCAATCATTTTTGCGACATCTGATGGATAAGGCGAAGAACGTGAAAAACGTGGAGATGTTGTAAAACCAATCTGGTTATTGATAATAACATGAAGTGAGCCTGCAACACGATAACCTTTAAGACCTGAAAGACCAAAAGTTTCTTGGATAACGCCTTGTCCTGCAAAAGCGGCATCACCATGAATAAGCAATGGCATCACTTTTGAACGCTCACTTAATGGGAGTAAATCAGTATGCGCATGTCCCATAAGTTGATCTTGTTTAGCACGTGCTTTTCCCATAACAACCGAATCAACAATCTCAAGATGAGATGGATTGGCCAACAGCGATAAATGAACTTTTTTACCATCAAAGTCCAGATCAGCGGTAGTTCCCAAATGATATTTGACATCACCGGATCCCTCCACATCATCAGGCTTGTAAGATCCCCCTTTGAATTCATGAAAAATAGCCCTATGCGGTTTGGCAAGAACTTGTGAAAGAACATTTAAACGACCACGATGTGCCATCCCTAAAATAACTTCCTGCACCCCCAAAGCACTACCACATTTGATAATCTGCTCAAGAGCGGGAATCAGCGCCTCACCACCATCGAGTCCAAAACGCTTTGTGCCTTTATATTTAGTGTCTAAAAACTGTTCGAATCCCTCTGCCTGAATAAGCTTATTCAGAATAGCTTTCTTGTCTTGGTGTGTGAAAGAATTTTTTTTATCTCGCCCTTCAATGCGTTCTTGAAGCCATACTTTCTGAACCGGATCAGAAACATGCATATATTCCACACCGATTGTTGAACAATAGGTACGATTGAGAATCTCAAGCATTTGCGGAATAGTTGCATATTCCAACCCTAAAACATTATCAATAAAAATGGGACGCTCGTAATCAGCTGGAGTAAAACCATACGCTTCTGGAGAAAGTTCCTTATAATCTTCTTGTTTTTCGGACAATTGAAGAGGGTCAAGTTGCGCATGAAGATGTCCCCGTTCTCGAAACGCACGAATCATCATAATTGCATGAACGGAATCACGTGTTGCACGAATAATATCTTGTTCACTGGAAGTTTTTCCCTTTTGTGCAGCACCTGTTATTGCTTTTTCCTTTAATTTATCGCCAAAATATTTTTCAAGAGAAGACCAATCACCATCAAGAGCAGAAATCAATTCACCCTCTGCTTTTAATGGCCAATGATCACGCTGCCATGTTGCTCCTTCAGCATTTTTAAGAACATCTTCTTTATTATCATGAAGTCCTTCAAAAAAAGCACGCCACTGTGAATCAACACTGGTAGGATCTTTTTCATATTGAGCATAAAGTTGATCTATATAATCCGCATTCCCACCATAAAGAAATGATGTCTGTGCAAAAAGGCTATTTATTTCGTCCTGCCTTGCCATATACTTCTCCGGAACATTTATTCCGTCTCCTTATATCTCTTTTTGACCTTTAAATGCTTACAAACAAGCAGTGATTCGAACATTCAAAAAAGTTTTACCTTTTTATACTCAAGTTTTCTCACCTGAATCTAAGAACCTTTTCTTATTCAGGTGAAACTTTCTTTTAGCCTTTCAAAACTGACATCAAAGTCTTACCTATCTGTGATGGCGAAGAAGACACACGAACCCCTGCTGATTCCATTGCCGCAATTTTATCTTCTGCTCCACCTTTACCACCAGAAATAACAGCACCAGCATGTCCCATTGTACGTCCTGGAGGAGCCGTACGGCCAGCAATAAAGCCAACAACTGGCTTTTTTCGACCTTTTCTTGCTTCATCTTGCAGAAACTGTGCTGCTTCTTCTTCAGCAGAACCACCAATCTCACCAATCATAACAATAGACTCGGTTTCATCATCCGCTAAAAACATTTCCAACACATCAATAAATTCAGTACCCTTAACAGGATCGCCACCAATCCCTATAGCAGTTGTTTGTCCGAGACCTTCCTGACTCGTTTGAAAAACGGCTTCATAAGTTAAAGTTCCCGACCTCGAGACAACCCCAACAGAACCTTTTCTAAAAATAGAACCAGGCATAATACCAATTTTACATTCATTTGGTGTAAGAATACCGGGACAATTAGGACCAATAAGACGAGACTTTGAGTTTTCTAATCGCGCCTTCACTTTAACCATATCCATAACGGGAATACCTTCCGTAATACAGATAATTAAACGAACTTCAGCTTCTATAGCCTCTATAATAGCTGCCGCAGCCCCTGCAGGAGGAACATAAATAACGGAAGCATCTGCACCTGTTTTTTCTTTTGCTTCTGCAACATTAGCGAAAATAGGAAGAGTTTCGCCTTTTAAACCTTCCCATGTTTCTCCACCCTTTTTAGGATTAACGCCACCAACCATTTGCGTACCATGATAAGCAAGTGCCTGTTCTGTATGAAATGTTCCTGTTTTTCCTGTAAGCCCTTGAACTAGAACTTTTGTCTCTTTATTCACAAGAATTGACATAGCTTAAGCTCCCTTCACGGCTGCAACAATTTTTTGGGCAGCATCATCTAAATCATCAGCAGGAATAACATTCAAACCACTCTCATTGATAATTGTTTTACCTTGCTCAACATTAGTACCTTCAAGACGAACAACCAAGGGAACCTTTAAACCAACCTCACGAACAGCAGCAACCACACCTTCAGCAATGACATCACAACGCATAATACCACCAAAAATGTTAACTAAAATGCCCTTAACATTTGGATCGGCCGTAATAATTTTAAAAGCAGCTGTCACCTTTTCTTTTGTTGCTCCACCACCAACATCCAAAAAATTCGCTGGCTCTGCTCCATAAAGCTTAATGATATCCATTGTTGCCATAGCAAGCCCAGCACCATTAACCATGCAACCAATCGTACCCTCAAGAGCAACATAAGCAAGATCATGCTTTGATGCTTCTATTTCCTTTGGATCTTCTTCTGAAAGATCGCGCAATTCTAAAATATCTGGATGACGAAACAGAGCATTATTATCAAAAGAAACTTTCGCATCAAGAACACGCAAGTGACCATCTTTCATCACAATAAGCGGATTGATTTCTAAAAGGCTCATATCTTTTTCACAAAATGCCTTATAGAGAATCGAAAAAAGCTTTTCACCATCTTCTCGCGCACTACTTTGTAGTTTCAACGCATCACAAAGTCTTGCACAATCAGCTGAAGTAACACCCTCTACAGCATCAATGGGAAGCGTGAATATTTTTTCTGGTGTCTCTTCAGCAACCGTTTCAATATCCATTCCACCTTCTGTTGAAACAACAAAAGCAATTCGACCAACGCTACGATCAACCAAAAGTGAAAGATAAAGCTCCCGTTCAATATCGGCACCATCTTCAATATAAAGGCGGTTGACCTGCTTACCCTCTGGACCAGTTTGTTTGGTTACCAAAGTTTTTCCAAGCATTTCTTGAACATTTGCAACAACTTCTTCAACAGATTGTGCAAGCCGAACACCACCCTTTGCATCAGGACCAAGTTCTTTAAACTTACCCTTACCACGACCACCAGCGTGTATCTGACTTTTAACCACATAGAGAGGTCCAGGCAATTTTTCCGCCCATTTTTCAGCTTGCTCTACAGAATAAACAGCGACACCATTTGCAATTGGTGCTCCATATTCATGAAGCAGACGTTTGGCCTGATACTCATGGATATTCATGCATTTGTCCTTTTCTTTTATGGATCTTATTAATCCTAAAGTTTTAACATTCTAAATACTTATTTTAATGAATTAAATCTTGTTCAATTTACTTGAGACTAGGTACAAGAGCAATACAAGCTTCACAAAGCTTTTTAACCGCATTTACTGAATGATCAAAAGCTCCTCTTTCTTCTTTGTCAAGATCAATTTCAATGACTCGTTCAACACCACCTGCACCAAGTACAACAGGTACCCCAACATAGGTATCATTAACCCCATATTCTCCTGAAAGATAAGCTGCAACAGGCACAACACGCTTAGTATCCTTTAGATAGGCCTCAGCCATAGAAACAGCAGAAGCTGCTGGTGCATAATAAGCAGAACCTGTTTTTAACAAACCAACAATCTCTGCACCGCCATCACGGGTACGCTGGATAATTTGATCAATTCTTTCCTGTGTTGTCCAGCCCATCTTTATAAGATCAGGCAAAGAAATACCACCAACTGTTGAATAACGCACGAGAGGAACCATTGTATCACCGTGCCCCCCTAAAACAAACGCTGTCACATCTCTAATAGAGACCTTAAATTCCTCAGATAAAAAATGACGAAAACGCGCTGAATCAAGAACACCAGCCATACCAACTACTTTATGTGTAGGGAGACCTGAAAATTTCTGCAATGCCCACACCATCGCATCAAGGGGATTGGTAATACAAATAACAAACGCTGAAGAAGCGTATTTTTTAATTCCAGCTCCAACTTGTTCCATAACCTTTAAATTAATGCCCAAAAGTTCATCACGGCTCATACCAGGTTTTCGCGCAACACCTGCTGTTACAATAACAACATCAGCATCTTCAATTGCTTCATAAGCATTAGCACCTTTTAGACTGATATCAAAACCATCAACGGGAGAAGATTCGGCGATATCTAGAGCCTTACCTTGTGGCACACCTTCTGTAATATCAAATAAGACCACATCAGCAAGCTCTTTAAGCCCAATAATATGTGCTAAAGTACCACCAATCATACCTGAACCAATGAGAGCTATTTTTTTCCGTGCCATTTTATTTTTTCCTAACTTTTAGATCATTCAGCGCACACCCAATCAACGTCCGTATACTGATATTTTTGACTTCAACCATATTCAAACAATATCATAAAAAGGAGTAAAGAAATGAAATTTACAAATTTATCTCCTTACAGAAACAACAACCCTCCGCTGAAACAACTATTAGAAAATTATCACGATGTATCGATAAAGTGAATTTAAAAAAAATACAACAGAATTATTATATTTCTTTAATTTCAAAAAGTTATTGTTTTGACAGTTTACGTAAAGGTAAAAGTATAATCAATGCTTCTTCTTCAAAAGAAAATGTTCTTCCCAAAGTTTTAAATAATCGTAGCTTTGCATTTCGAAAAGACGTGATTGTGTTCTTTGAAATTCAAATGTTTCCGTAATCTGCGCATGCCCTTTATACAAATCCCCTATCCCTGCGGCTGCCGACATAAACAACCGTATATGCCGCTCATAAAGAATATCAATAAGCAAAATAAACCGTTTTGTTTCATTGCGACATGTATCATCCATGACCGGTACATTATCAATAAAAATCGTATGATAATGCTCTCCTAATAACAAATACTCAGCCGCGGCCAAAGGCTTTGCACATAAATCCCCATAATCAAAACGAGCACATCCTGCACCAAAGCGCGGAATAGGAATAAAGCGCCCTTTTATAGAAAGCTCATCAGACATCTCCTTATGTCCTTGCAATACAAGTGCCCATGCTTGATCCATATATTCATTTGCTTGGCCCCCCAACGGCGATACATACATCTGTTGTAGATTTGATTTTTCAAGGCGATAATCTGTTTTTGCATCAAGATTAACAACACGAACATATGCTTTCAAAACTTGAATAAAAGGCAAAAAGAGCTCACGATTCAAACCGTTACAATAAAGGTTATCCGGCGCCACATTTGAAGTCGCAATAAAGAAAATTCCTTTATCAAACAGAGCAGAAATAAGCCGCCCCAATACCATAGCATCAGCAATATCCGTTACACTAAACTCATCAAAACAAAGTACTTTTGCTTCTCGTGCAAGATCTTTAGCAACAGCTAAAATAGGATTATCTTGTTTAAATTTTGTACACCCAGATGCTTGACGATAAGAATTAATACGCTCATGCACATCAGCCATAAAATCATTAAAATGGGCACGCTTTTTATGAACTTTAGGCAAACAAGAAAAGAACAAATCCATCAGCATGGTTTTGCCCCGTCCTACTTCACCATAAATATACAGTCCCTGAAAAAAAACTGTTTCATCTCCTTGTTTTACAACGCAAGAAATATTTTGTTTTTTCCTTTTAAATATTCTGTTAAAGAAAGAGCAAAATATCCAAGGCAAAGAATGAGAGATATTTTGTTCCGCAATTTTTTTTAATAAATGATCAAAATATTCTGTTATAGCTAATTGAGCGGGATCAAAACAAACCTCTCCTTTAGCGACAAGCTCCTTATAACGTGTTGAAACGAGAATCATCCAAAAAACCTTTTTCAAACCGACCTCAATGAAAAATACAAATACTTTTCAAGAATCTGTCCGTCTAGTTTAGTTTGTCATAAACGATCAAAAATGATTTAACGACTTAAAATAACGGGATGATCATCAAGTGTACGTCCCTCAAAACGATCAACATTTGAAGAATAAAGAACGAGGATAACACGTCCAGAGTTATTATAAAAATATAATCTTTTTCCTTTAACAGCCCACGATCTCACTTGGGAAACAATTCCTGGACAGTGTAAAGGACCAGCACGGTACCCTTGTCCAAACTTTGTTTGTGGAGTTGCAATCCGGCAAACTTTTCCTCCCATAGAAAGATTCCATACCCCAGCAATACTTGCAGGAAATAAATCAGTGGCATTGCTTGGCAATTCGAGACTAGCCATTCGTCCATCGCTCTGAGAATCTCCTTTTTCATACATCGGAGCGTTTGCATCTTCAGATATCGACGAAGAAGTAGACGACAGATCAGACGCTTCTAATATTGTCATTTTTTGAGATGGATAAAAAACTTCTAATGCGTTACCATCGTCATTACCATCAAACCGTGTTGTTGAACACCCCCCTAAAAACATTACAGTTGATAGTGCAACGAAAAACGAAACTTTTGAAAACACCATGTCTGTACTCTCTCCCACGACAATAAATAAGTTCACAAAAAAATTAAGCGAATATTTGTTATAGTTACAAAGATAAATTAACAAATTAAAAAAAACAGGTTAAAATCACTTATTTTAAAAGAAATAATTTATGTACCCAATTTTATATTTATTAAACACTAGAAATTTATAATATTTTCAGTCATATATCTTTTTATAAGTAATCATTAGAAATAGAGAAGTTTCATGAAAACGCCATTTAGCAAAATGGACGGTCTTGGAAATCAAATTATTGTTGTTGATATGCGTGAAAGCACATACGCTCTTACACCACAAGCAATCCTTGCTTTGTCGGCAGATCCAGAAATGCATTTTGATCAAATCATGGCTATCCACACACCAACCCAAAAAAAAGCCGACTTCCGCATAGAAATATGGAATGCTGACGGATCAATGGCTAAAGCTTGTGGCAATGGTACCCGCTGTGTCATCGCATGGCTTAAAGATCACAATTTTGGTGAAAAATTTCATTTAGAAACTCCCGCTGGAATTATTGAAGGAAAATACCAAACCGATAATCTCATTTCTGTTGATATGGGATGCCCAAATTTCAATGCAAAAGAGATGCCTGTTTCACGTGAAATAGTTGATACCAATCACGTAGAAATTATGGCTGGTCCCCTAAAAGACGCTTGTCTCATATCCATTGGCAATCTCCATGCTATCTTTTTTGTTGAAAATGATATTCAACATATTCCATTAGAAAAATATGGGACAAAGCTTGAACATAATCCCCTGTTTCCCGAACGATGCAATATTTCCATTGCTTGCATAACGTCAAAGAAAAGTCTAAATTTACGTACATGGGAGCGAGGGGCAGGATTAACACAAGCATGTGGGAGTGCTGCTTGTGCAAGTGCAGTGGCTGCTTATCGTCGTGGACTTACAGAGCGCCATGTTGATGTAAATTTACCAAAGGGAACACTTAATATTTTTTACCGAGAAGACGATCATATTATCATGACAGGACCAATTAAATATCACTTTAGTGGTTTTTTAAGCCCTTTAACAGGGTGCTACAAAAAGGATCACTCCTGATGGCAATAGAAATTGTAACTTTTGGTTGTCGACTTAATAGCTACGAATCGGAAATCATTCGCAAAGAAAGTACTTCTTCAGGGCTAGATCAGCTTAAAGATGGTGCTATTATCTTTAATACCTGTGCTGTCACTGCCGAAGCCGTACGACAAGCAAAACAAGCTATCCGCAAAGCAAGACGTGAAAATCCTCATGCGCGTATCATTATAACAGGGTGTGCAGCCCAAACAGAAGCACAAAATTTTGCCTCAATGACAGAAGTAGATCTTGTTTTAGGAAACGAAGATAAACTTCACGCTCATTCTTATCGTCAACTTCCTGATTTTGGTATTAATCATTATGAAAAGGTGCATATCAATGACATTATGGAAGTACAAAAAATTGCTCCACATATGGTCAGTGCAATGCAAGAGCGCACCCGCGCTTTTGTACAGGTACAAAACGGATGCGATCACCGCTGTACATTTTGCATTATTCCTTATGGACGAGGACCATCTCGTTCAGTTCCCATGGGTGCTGTCATAGAACAAATTAAAAAGCTGATAGGTGGGGGTATCCAAGAAGTGGTCCTTACAGGTGTTGACCTTACAAGTTATGGCCACGATCTTCCTGGAAAAGCTACTCTAGGAAAATTAACTTCAGCTATTTTGCATCATGTCCCTGACTTAGCCCGATTACGCCTCTCATCTATTGACTCTATTGAAGCAGACGAAGAACTCATAAATCTTTTAGCTTATGAAACAAGAATCATGCCCCATTTGCATTTATCTTTGCAAGCAGGTGATAATATGATTTTAAAACGGATGAAACGGCGTCATCTGCGCGAACATGCCATTCAATTTTGCCAAGAATTGCGTGCCAAACGTTCTACAATGGTTTATGGTGCCGACTTAATTGCTGGTTTTCCTACAGAAACAGAAGAGATGTTTCAAAATAGTCTTGCCTTAATCAAAGACTGTAATTTAACCCATCTCCATGTCTTCCCCTTTAGTCCAAGAGAAGGAACACCTGCCGCACGTATGCCACAAATCAACCGTAAAATAGTTAAGCTGCGTGCTGAAAAATTGCGTAAAGCAGGTGATATGGCTTACCAAAAACATCTTGCTCATTTACAAAACAGTCTACAAACAATTCTCGTTGAAAAAGATGAAATCGGACGAACAGAAGATTATACTCTTGTACAAGTTAAAGGTGCAAAAGCAGGAACAATTGTTCAAGCCCTTATAGTTGATCATGATGGCGATAAATTGATTGCTGTCCCTCCAAAATTAAACGCTGCTTGAGCAGGAGAATTCTTATGACTAAATCTTTTATAAAAAAAATATTCTCTTTTAACAAATCTCAAGAGCAAGAAATTGAACAACAGATTTCTATTCCTGATAAAAGCGATATAATAGAAGAAAATAATGAAAAGACAAAAAATAATCAAATTTCTATAGACACAGAAAAAGAAGAACAAACAAAAAATCCAGAGTCAATACTTACAAAATATGATGAAAAATCTCCATTTCTAGAATCCCATTCTGATAAAATTCCCTTTTCTGGTAAAATTATTATCACAGACAACATCCGTGAAAAAAAGAATGAAGAAATTTTATCTGAACCTTCTGTTGAACAAAAAAAGACAGCGTGGTTTGGGCGCCTTAAAAAAGGACTATCCCTTTCTTCACAACGCCTAAGCGGATCAATTGGCGATCTCTTTGTTAAAAGAAAACTTGATGAAGATACATTGCAAGAGCTCGAAGATATTCTTATCCAAGCTGACATAGGTGTAGAGACGGCAACACGCATCACAAATACTTTAGCTTCCAGTCGTTACGGAAAAAACCTCTCCCCAGATGATATTCATACTATTGTAGCTGACGAGATCAAAAAAGTTCTGGAACCTGTTGCAATACCATTAGAACTTGATCTCAGCCATAAACCTCATGTTATTTTGCTGGTAGGTGTAAATGGCACTGGAAAAACGACAACTATTGGAAAACTTTCAGCCAAATTAACAGAAGGGGGATTAAAAGTTATGCTGGCAGCAGGTGATACTTTCCGAGCCGCTGCTATTGAGCAACTACACATTTGGGGTGAACGTACCAATTCTCCTGTTATTTCGACAAAATTGGGTGCAGATGCCGCCAGCTTAGCATTTGATGCTTATGAAAAAGCAAAAAAAACAAACAGTGATGTATTAATTATTGATACAGCCGGGCGTTTACAAAATAAATCTGAATTAATGGATGAGTTGGCAAAAATTATTCGTGTTTTAAAAAAACACACCCCCCAAGCACCCCACACAATCCTTCAAACTCTTGATGCAACAACCGGACAAAATGCACTCAACCAAGTGAACATTTTCCGTGATATTTCTGGTGTTAATGGTTTAGTTATGACAAAGCTAGATGGGACTGCACGAGGAGGAATTATTGTCGCTATCGCAGCAAAATATAAATTACCCGTTTATTTTATCGGTATAGGAGAAGATATTGAAGATCTTCAACCCTTTTCTGCTTCTGACTTTGCCGAAACTATTGCAGGAAAACACGCATGAAACAGCCTTTATCTAATCTTAATTTACACAATAATTCTGAAAAAAAGATGAATAACAATAAAAAAATTTCTCTCTCACCAACACTTAAGTTTCTTTTGGAAATGGGTCCATTGGTTGCCTTCTTTTTTGCCAATTATAAGGGAGAATGGCTGATAAAAAACATTGGATTTTTTCAAAATTTTAGTAAGCCTATTTTCCCTGCAACAGCTATTTTTATGGTGGCTATTATTATTTCCCTAAGCTTATCATGGATCCTTGCAAGACAAATTCCTATTATGCCTCTTATTTCAGGAATATTTGTTTTAGTTTTTGGCTTTCTAACTCTCTGGCTTCATAATGAAACTTTCATAAAAATGAAACCAACAATCATTAATAGCTTATTTGCTTTTATACTTTTTGGTGGGATGTTTTTTAAAAAACCACTTTTACGTTATGCTCTTGATTCTACCTTAAAACTTGATGATTTAGGTTGGCAAAAACTTACCTATCGTTGGGCGTTTTTTTTCATTTTTCTTGCCATTTTGAATGAAATAATTTGGCGTAATTTTAGCGATAATTTCTGGACAAGTTTCAAAGTATTTGGCGTCATGCCTATAACAGTCCTTTTCATGCTTACCCAAATGCCTATAATTATAAAACATTCAAAAGGACTTTTTACAGAAGAGGACAAATCTGATTCTTAAAAAAATCATCACTACCGATTATTTTATAGATTCATCGCCAAACACTGTTCGGGAGAAAAAATATGTTGATTGAACAGTCTATTTGTCGAGAAGACAATTTCGGTGTACTCCTTCATGATAAAAAAAGTGGTATGACAGTTGCAATAGATGCTCCTGAAGGCAAAGCAATTCACAATGCCTTAAAGCGCCGCAATTGGACACTTAACACTATTTTTGTAACTCATCATCATCACGACCATGTAGAAGCCCTATCAGAATTAAAACAAGTTTACAACGCTACGGTTATCGGACCAGAAGCAGAAAAAGAAAAGATCAATCATCTTGATAAAACACTTCAACCTGATGAAAGTTTTTCTTTTGGCTCACACCTTCTTTTAGCTCTTTCAACACCTGGTCATACTCTAGGCGCATTATCTTACTATTTTCCTGAAAAGAATTTACTCTTTGCTGGAGATACACTTTTTTCATTGGGCTGTGGACGTCTTTTCGAAGGAACACCAACACAAATGCTGAATTCTTTAAAAAAACTTCGTAAACTTCCTGATGAAACACTTCTTTATTGTGGACATGAATATACAAAAAATAACGCTCTTTTCGCACTAACAATTGACCCACATAATAAAAAACTCCACCAAAGAATAGAGGAAGTTTTTTTGCTACGTGCAAAAAACGCTATGACTTTACCAGTAACTTTAGGGCAAGAAAAAGCCACCAATCCCTTTCTCCGCTGGGATGACAGTGTGTTGCGAAGAAACCTTGTAATGGAAGAAGAAACAGATGAAGAAGTCTTTGCTGAAATTCGAAGAAGAAAGGATAATTTTTAACTATGCGTAAGTTTGTATTACGTTTGTTCCTGCTTTTTCTTTTCGTGATACATATTCAACAAACAATGGCAGAGGAAAAGGAAACAGATAATTCTTCTCTTATATCATCTCTCATTGCAAATTATCCCTTAACGGAAGATTTTCTTTTAAAGCTGGAAAAAATTGAAAAAGAATGTAAAAACTTACTTCCAGAAACAAAAAATAATCTTATAACTTATGATTCTAATATCCACTCT
This sequence comes from Bartonella sp. AD24XZML, assembly GCF_042196485.1. NCBI lineage: Bacteria > Pseudomonadati > Pseudomonadota > Alphaproteobacteria > Hyphomicrobiales > Bartonellaceae > Bartonella > Bartonella sp. AD24XZML. The sequence continues at coordinate 41,520 of NZ_JBHIQH010000006.1, forward strand.
AGTATTGAAAATTACACTACCTATATTTCTAGTAAACCAAAACTTGTAAATATTTTAAAAGAAAATAATATAACACCGAAAGATTTTGCTTCAGGAACCTTAGCTCTTAAAGAAATATCAACGCTTCTCATATTTGTACCTGAAAAGGAATATTCTACTGAGAAAAATGCTATATTTCTAAACAATCTTGAATTTGTTAAAAAACATTTTTTAAAAGCGACAATTCTTTTAGATAGCTGTGAAAAATTCATTTTGAGCAACTAATCAGCTATGACACATTAAAAAATATCATCCCATTAATCTAATAAAAAAAGTCTGTGCATTAAAAAATCACCGTGTTTTTATCATTCCTAATAATTGGGTTTATTTCGATTATATTTAACAAATGTTTTTATAAAAATAAAGAATAACAGACGAAAAAATATTTATTGAAATTCAAAAAAAAAGGATAATTTTTAGTTATGTTTAAATTTCTATTGTGCTTTTTCTTCATTTTTCCTTTTGCATCATACGCTCAAGAAAAAAAACAAGAAATAGATGATCTTTCTTTTATACCGCCTTTCATTGCAAATTATCCCTTAACAGAAGATCTTCTTTTAAAGCTGGAAAAAATCAAAATAGAATGTAAAAATTTATCTTCAGAACCAGAACAAACAAATAAAAAAAGTGATTTCAATAATTATAATGATAATATTAAAAAATACGCTGCCTATATTTCTAATAATCCAAAACTCGTGAATATTTTAAAAGAAAATAATATAACACCGAAAGAGTTTGTTATTGCTCACCTAGCACTTCAAGCGACATTGTATGTACTTACTGATGAAGAAAATTCTACTTATGAAAAAAACTTTTTACCTTCAAGCAATATAGAATTTGCTAAAGAGCATATGTATAGAATAATAAAAATTTTAAAAGATAACTGTTAAAAAAACTTTTTAGAACAATTGATTAACTTTGTAAACGCCGACAAATTTCATCTAATTGTTCTAATGAAGAGTAATGTATTTTTAAATCTCCACCTTTTTTACCATGTCGAATAATAACTTTCATTCCTATCACATCTGCAAGTAATTTTTCTAAAGATTTTGTTTCAGCATCTTTCTCCAAATTGGTACGTTTTTTAGTTTTAGGATTAGCTTGCTCATATGCAAGTATTTCTGTTTGACGTACAGAAAGCCCTTCACGAATAATTTTCTCAGCTAAATTTTGTGGGTCATCAACGGTTATAAGACAACGTGCATGACCTGCAGAAAGTTGTCCATCAGTTAAGAATTGTTGTACTTTTTCTGGAAGTTTTAACAAACGAAGCGTATTTGCAACATGACTACGACTTTTTCCTATAACTTGCGCTAAATCTACTTGCGTATAATCATGTTCATTTAGAAGCATCTCATATCCCTTTGCTTCTTCGATAGGATTAAGATCTGCACGTTGAACATTTTCAATAATTGCCAATTCCAAAGCCGTTTTATCGTCCACATCACGAATAATAACGGGTAATTGACTTAAATTTGCACGTTGTGCTGCACGCCAGCGCCGTTCACCCGCAATCAATTCAAACCGATGAGGATGATCTCTTAAAGGCCTCACAATAACCGGTTGAACCACACCGTGTTGACGAATTGATTGTGTCAAATTATCAAGCTCTGTTTCAGTAAAATGACGCCGAGGATTGTGAGGATTACATGAAATAGATTCAATAGAAATAAATCGCTCAGAAATACTACCGGATTCATTTAATTTATCAAAGCTTGATGAACGTGCAATGTTATTGTTTAAATTGATATCTCCAATCAATGCCGCTAATCCACGTCCTAGTCTTTTTTTTGATAGATCATCGTTCATAATTTTGCTCTTTGAATTTTCTTACAAAATTTTTTACATTTTTAAGCAGCAGCACGTGCTTGTTTTTCACGTTGAATCATTTCTGATGCTAGACGCAAATAAGCTTGGCTCCCAGCACATTTAAGATCATAAAGCAATACAGGTTTGCCAAAAGAAGGCGCTTCTGATACTCTTACATTTCGTGGAATAACAGTACGATAAACTTTATCTCCCATAAAAGAACGTACATCTTCAACAACTTGATTTGAAAGGTTATTACGTCCATCATACATTGTTAGAACAATACCTTGAATCTCTAAAGATGGATTGAGTACGGATCGCACTTGTTTTACTGTTTCAAGTAATTGACTTAAACCTTCAAGTGCTAAAAATTCACACTGCATAGGCACTAAAACAGAATCCGCAGCCCCCATAGCATTAAGTGTTAAAAGATTAAGGGAGGGAGGACAATCAATTAAAATATAATTGAATTTTTCTTCCATTTCCGGATCATCATAGAGAGCTTTACGTAAGCGTTGTATGCGATCTTTTGATGAAGAAATTTCCATTTCCACACCTAAGAGATCAAGTGTAGAGGGAACTATATAAAGATTGGGTACGGCTGTTTTTAAAGCCGCCTGTGTAATTGAAACGCCCGAAACCAAAACATCATAAGAAGATAAAGGACGGCTATTACGATCAATCCCTAAACCTGTACTAGCATTACCTTGTGGATCAACATCCATAATAAGGACATTTTCACCAATAGCCGCTAAAGCTGTAGCAAGATTAATTGCTGTGGTTGTTTTACCGACTCCACCCTTTTGGTTTGCAATAGCGATAATTCGTGTTTCGCTCATTTTGCTCTACCCTCTATATGATCGAATATGAGAAATTTCCAAAATAACAGAATTTTCATCAACTTTACTTTTATGTTTTAACAGATCAAAGTGCCAATTGGCAGAGGCATTTTTTATTTCTGTAGAGTAATCCCGACCTTTTTGCAAAAGAGCTATTGTTTTTTCTGTTAATAAAGGAAAAATGAGTTGTAAAAGAGTATCAAGCGGCGCTAATCCCCGTGCCGTTATAATATCAGATCTGGGAATTTTTTGATATATATCTTCAATTCTAGCGTAATAAACCGTTGCTGGAAGATTAAGTTGAGCAATAACTGTTCGCAAAAAAGCAACTTTTTTCCCATTACTTTCAACAAGATTAATATGTCCTGCTTTTTTTTCTTTCAAAAAGATAGCAATCACAATTGCAGGAAAACCTCCTCCTGATCCTAAATCACACCAATGTAAAGAATGAGCATACAAAGGAAAAATTTGTGCTGAATCTAGAATATGTCGTGTCCATAGATCTGGTATAGTTGTAGCAGATATCAAATTAATATGTGCATTCCAATGAAGTATTAAAGACTCAAACTGAATTAAATTTTCCATCGTTTCACGTGAAACAGAAGGAACAATATTTAATAATTGTTTATATTTTTTTTCTGTAGAAAAATTCATTAAGCTGTTTTAGCCTTTTCACGTCGTTGACGTTGAATATATGTAATAATAAGCGATAAAGCGGCGGGTGTCATGCCATCAATTTTTTGTGCATCAGCAATTGAACGCGGCGACACTTCTTGAATTTTTGATTTAAGTTCATTTGAAAGACCTGAAATTGCCTGAATATCAAGAGAAGAAGGAATTTCTAAACGCTCATCTCTCTGAAGAGAGGCAATATCTTGTGCCTGTTTATCTAAATAAACGGCATATTGTGCTTCAATTTCTAAAGATTCTGCTGTTTTAGAATCAATTGTTTGTAATTGTGGCCAAAAATCTGAAAGACGCTCTAAGGTCATATGAGGATAAGCAAGAAAGTCATAAGCCGAACGCCGAATTCCATCATGATTAACATGTAATCCATGAGCAGAAGCTTCATTGGGCGTTAAAAAAAGATTTTGACATATTGATCGTGCTTGATCAAGCCGTTGTTGTTTTTTCTGATAACATTCCCAACGTATTTTACTCACAATACCCCATTTTTGTGCCAAAGGTGTTAAACGCGTATCAGCATTATCAGATCGTAAAGATAAACGAAATTCAGCACGTGATGTAAACATCCTATAAGGTTCACAAACACCACGTGAAACCAAATCATCAATCATAACACCAATATAAGCAGTAGAACGACTTATAAGTATTTCATCTAATTTACCTACTTTACGTGCAGCATTTAATCCAGCTAAAAGTCCTTGTGCTGCTGCTTCCTCATATCCTGTTGTACCATTAATTTGGCCTGCTAAGAACAAACCCTGTAAAGAACGTAATTCTAAGTTTCTCGTTAATTGTTGTGGATTAACAAAATCATATTCAATAGCATAACCAGGTTGCAAAACTATAGCATTTTCCAATCCTTCAATGGTTTTCAATAGAGAAATTTGTACATCTTCAGGAAGAGAAGTAGAAAGACCATTTGGATAAACAGTATCATCATTTAATCCTTCTGGTTCCAGAAAGATCTGATGTCCATCACGTTCTCCAAATTTCACAATTTTATCTTCAACAGAAGGACAATAACGTGGTCCTAACCCTTCAATATTTCCAGAATATAAAGCAGAGCGATAAATATTCTCGCGAATAATTTGATGTGTTTTCTCATTTGTACGTGTTATTGCACATTCAATTTGTGGTTGTTCAATTTTCTCTGTTAAAAGAGAAAAGGGTATGGGATTTTCATCTGCTTGTTGTTTTTGGAGAGCTTCCCAAGCAATTGTTTTTTTACTCAAACGAGCAGGGGTTCCTGTTTTTAATCGTCCAAGTTTTATATGATATTTTTTCAAATGTTCAGCAAGTTTTACACTTGACTGATCTCCCATACGACCAGCAGCCCATGTTTTATTACCAATATGAATAAAGCCATTTAAAAATGTACCTGTTGTCAAAACAACAGCACCAGAAAAAATTGTTCCTTGTTTTTTTAAAATAACACCTGATACACAATTATCTTTAACAACCAGATCAATAACTTCATCCTCAATAAGAGTAAGATTTTCTTGTTCTTTTAATAATTTTTGAATTGCTTTTTTATAAAGTTGTCTATCTGCCTGTGTCCGTGGTCCTCTTACTGCCGGTCCTTTACGTCTATTAAGTAGTCTAAACTGAATTCCAGCAGCATCCGCTGCTCTTCCCATGAGACCATCTAATGCATCTATTTCACGAACTAGATGCCCTTTTCCAAGTCCACCAATAGCAGGATTACACGACATTGTTCCCAGTGCTGATATTTTATGTGTAACAAGCGCTGTTTTGGCTCCTACACGTGCTGAAGCTGAAGCCGCTTCACAGCCAGCATGACCACCACCAACAATAACAACATCATATGATTGCATTTAATTCATTCCGTAGAAAATATTCTAAGGTTTCACGTGAAACAGGATATAAATTACATAATCTTTATAATCTGTCTATGAAATAATCAATGTTTCACGTGAATCATTATTTACCAACACAAAATTCTGAAAAAATAATATCAAGCAAATCTTCAACATCAATATCTCCTGTAATTTTCCCAAGAAAATCACTTGCACGACGGAGATGTTCTGCACGTAAACTGAGATCAAGAGAATGATAATTAAGAGAAAATTCAATCTCTTTAACAGCCTGCTTTAATAATTGAAGTTGCCTTTTACGTGCTGGAACAATATTTCCAATTTCAGAAGCACGATGATGACAAAATGATTCAAGTTCTCTTATAAAATAATCAAAATTTAAACCAGTTAATGCGGAAAATTGTATAGACCAACGCTGATCATTTTTTTCATAAAGATCAAGCTTATTGCCAACACACCATATTTCAGCCGATGTTTCTGGTAAATCAACTTGCTTAGGATTTCCTATATCATAAACCAAAATAACCAAATCAGCTTCCATAACATGCTGTTTAGCAACTTCTATTCCCATCTGTTCTATTTTATTTTCTGTTTTTCTAAAACCAGCAGTATCGGTTAAAAAAATAGGTAAATCACCAAGAATAATTCTCATTTCTAAAGCATCACGGGTTGTTCCTGCTTCTTCCGTTACAATAGCAACAGATCTTCCTGAAAGACGATTCATAATGCTTGATTTTCCAGAATTTGGAGCACCAGCAATAACAATTTTTAATCCATCACGTAAAATACTCGCACGTTCTCCTTCAGTAATATATTCCCGAATAGAAGTACAAAGATCCTCAACATCTTTCCAAACTTTATCAGATATTGCGTTGGGAATATCTGCTTCATCAACAAAATCAAGTTCTGCCTCAATAAAAGCACGCGCCTTCATAAGCTTATGACGCCAATCACGATAAAGCGTCGTTAAATGTCCACTTGTACCCATAACAGCTAAACGCCGTTGGCTTTCCGTTTCTGCTTCTATTAAATCAGCAAGACCTTCTGCTTGAACAAGATCTAATTTTCCTTCCATAAAAGCACGACGTGAAAATTCACCTGCCTCTGCAATACGGCATCCAGAAAATGTCGACAATTCATCAAGAAAACGATTAACGACTGCTTTTCCTCCATGTAAATGGAATTCTGCACAATTTTCCCCCGTAAAACTATGAGGAGCAGGAAAAAAAACAGTTAAACCAGAATCTAAAAAACTACCATCACGAGCAGTAAGATTTCCATAATGCATAAAACGTGCTTTAGGTAAACTACCACAAAGCGTTTTAACTATATCCACAACATGAGGACCAGAAAGCCGAATGACTGCAACCCCTGAAGGTAACAATCCACTCGAAACAGCAAAGATTGTATCCACAGGTTTTATCCTAATAAAAACTTTAATGACTCTACGTATTCATTGAATCAAAAAATTCACTATTATTTTTTGTTTGCTTTAATTTATCAATCAAAAATTCAATTGCATCTGTTACATTCATAGATGCTAAAATACGACGAAGAACAAAAATTTTGTGTAAATCTTGTCGTTCTACCAGAAGTTCTTCTTTACGCGTTCCTGACTTTAAAATATCCATAGCAGGGAAAATACGTTTATCAGCAACTTTTCGATCAAGAACAATTTCCGAATTACCTGTTCCTTTAAATTCTTCAAAAATAACCTCATCCATACGACTTCCTGTATCAATCAAAGCCGTTGCAATAATGGTTAAAGATCCGCCTTCTTCAATATTACGTGCTGCACCAAAAAAACGTTTTGGACGCTGGAGGGCATTTGCATCCACACCACCTGTTAAAACTTTACCCGAAGAAGGAACAACTGTATTATATGCACGCCCAAGACGTGTAATAGAATCGAGAAGAATAACAACATCACGCCCATATTCAACGAGACGTTTGGCTTTTTCAATAACCATTTCTGCCACTTGTACGTGACGTATTGCAGGTTCATCAAAAGTAGAAGAAACCACTTCTCCTTTTACTGAACGCTGCATATCAGTAACTTCTTCTGGTCGTTCATCAATTAAAAGAACAATGAGATAACATTCAGGATGATTAGTGGTAATAGAATGAGCAATATTTTGAAGTAAAACTGTTTTTCCCGTTCGAGGAGGAGCTACAATTAACCCTCTTTGTCCTTTTCCCAATGGAGATATCAAATCAATCACGCGTGATGACATATCTTTCTCTGTAGGATCTTGTATTTCCATTTGGAAACGTTCATTTGAATAAAGAGGAGTAAGATTATCAAAGTGGATTTTATAACGAATCTTTTCAGGTTTTTCAAAATTAATTGTATTAATTTTAAGGAGAGCAAAATAACGTTCTCCCTCTTTTGGACTGCGTATGGGTCCTTCAATTGTATCGCCTGTTTTTAAAGAAAACGACTGTATTTGTGCAGGTGAAAGATAAATATCATCAGGACCAGGAAGATAATTAGCATCAGCAGATCTCAAAAATCCAAATCCGTCTTGTAAAACTTCAACAACACCTTCTCCTATAATTTCAACGTCTTGTAGAGCAAGTTTTTTCAAGATAGCAAACATTAATTCTTGTTTGCGCATAAGGGAGGCATTTTCAACTTCTAATGTTTCAGCAAAAGAAACAAGCTCAACGGGATTTTTGCTTTTAAGTTCTTGTAGTTTCATTTTTTGCATGAAATATGCTCTTTGTAATTAAGGAGAAGATTGTTCTAAATAATTTATGGAAATTTATGAGTGAAATATTATTAAGAAAAAATATCCTACACTCAATTTTTTTAATCTGCAAGTACCATTTATATGAAATTTGTTCCTGTAATATTAAGTAATTATATAAAAAACTTGAAAAAATATAAAATCCAAATAGTATTTAATTATTTTAATAACAAAAATGTGAGTTAGAATTATAGCATTAATGAAATGCTATTCAAAAGTATTTTTTACAGAAATTTATATTAATTAATTTATATTAAAGAAAGGATTATTCTTATTTATAACTGTGTTTAGTGTGGATTATTATTTATCCTCAATTTTATCCACAAAAGGAACTGAAAAAAGAATAAAAATATCACTATCTTAAATATATTATCCCCTCTTTTTTTATAAGAGGGATTAAATTATCACAAGCATTTAATTTGTGCATAAAAAAGGAGAATTTTTTATAAATTTTAGTTTTATAAAAAACGGTGAGGATATATACACATGTCTTAACAAGGAGTTAAAATTTTTGTGACAAAAGAAAAAAAAATCTTTCATTTACACATGCTTTCTGATGCAACAGGAGAAACATTAATTTCTGTTGGAAGAGCTGTAGCATCGCAATATGCAATGATTCAGGCAACAGAGCATATTTATCCTATGATTCGTAATAGAATACAGTTACAGAAAGCTCTTGATGAAATACAACAAGAGCCAGGTATTGTTCTTTACACAATGATTGATGAAGAATTTAAACTTCTCCTTCAAAAAAGGTGTAAAAAAATGAAAGTTCCCTGTATTGATATATTGCATCCTGTTTTAAATGCTTTTCAGTCTTACCTTGGAATGCCAACAAATTTACGTGCGAGCGCACAACATGATCTTAATGCAGATTATTTTCGCCGTATTGAGGCACTGGATTTTACAATAGAGCATGACGATGGACAGTCTTCCAGTAGCTTATCCGAAGCAGATGTGATCCTTGTGGGAATTTCAAGAACCTCTAAAACGCCAACAAGTATCTATTTAGCAAATCGCGGAATAAAGACAGCTAATATTCCTCTTATTCCTAATATTGATTTGCCAGAATCCCTTTTAGAGGCAAAAAAATCTTTAATTATTGGTTTAATTGCTTCAGCTGAAAGAATCTCACATATCCGCCAAAATCGAGATTTGGGAGAAAGTTTTGCTCTTGATAATTATACAAATCGTATCAACATAGCTGAAGAATTAATCTATGCAAAACGCATTTGCGAACGTTTTGGTTGGCCTATTATTGATGTCACAAGACGTTCTATTGAAGAAACTGCTGCTGCAATATTTGAACTGTTATCACGATTTCGTGAAGGAAATGAGAGAAAATTCTCATGAACGCAGATACTTTAATATTAGCATCTCTTAGTTTTTACCGTGCAAAATTATTAAAAAAAGCAGGCTTAAATTTTTCCATTGAAGGAGCTTCTTTTGATGAAAGAGAAGTAGAAAAAAAAGCAAAAGAAAAAAAACCTAAAGAACTCAGCTGTTTTCTTGCGAGTGCAAAAGCAAAAAATGTTTCAGATCGTTTTCCTGATGCTTTCGTTATTGGTTGTGATCAAGTTCTTGATTTGGAAGGTCAAGTTTTTCACAAAGCAAAAAATATTAAAGAAGCATATCAACGTTTATGTGAGTTATCAGGAAAAGCCCATTCTCTTCATAGTGCAGTAGCTTTATTTAAAAATGGTCAAAAAATTTGGGTTGAAGCTTTTAGTGCACATATGTCCGTCCGTTTACTCTCATCAGAATTTATTGAACGTTATTTAGCACGCGTAGGAAAAGATGTTTTAAACAGCGTGGGAGTATATCAAATTGAAGGAGAAGGAATTCATCTCTTTGAAAAAATTGAAGGAGATTTTTTTACCATTGTTGGTTTACCTTTGCTGCCTCTACTCATAAAACTGCGCCACTTAGGAATTATTGATGGTTGACTTAACAATAAAAAAAACAAATTATCCGCGTGCTTTTGTTGTTGGTTCTCCAATTCATCATTCAAAATCGCCAAAAATTCACAATTTTTGGCTTAAACAATATGGTTTACAAGGAGAATATATTGCACAAGAAGTAACATCTGAAGAATTCAGTCATTTTATTGCGTCTTTACAAAAAATAGGCTTTTGTGGAGGAAATGTTACTTTGCCTTATAAACAGGAAGCTTTTCGTTTAGCAGATTATAAAGATGAGAGAGCAACAATGATTGGTGCTGTTAATACACTTTGGTATGAAGGAGATAAGCTTTGTGCCACGAATAGTGATGCCTATGGTTTTAGCGCTAATCTTGATGATTTTGCATCTGATTGGGGAGGGGAAACAGCTCTTGTTTTTGGAGCAGGTGGTGCCGCACGCGCTATCATATATGCCTTAAAAAAACGCGGATTTGAACAGATTTATTTAATTAACCGTACAAAACAACGTGCTGATAATTTAGCTCAGCATTTTGGAAAAATCATTAAAGTTTACGATTGGCATAAAATCCATGAAATACTTCATCAAGTTGATTTGATTGTTAATACAACATCTATTGGTATAAAAATTCCAGAAGAAAAAAGTGATTCTTTTTTTTGTGATTTTCATAAAGCAAAAAAAACGGCGTTAGTAACAGATATTATTTATACACCATTGATAACTCCTTTTTTACAACAGGCAAAGGCTTGTGATCTCAAGACGGTTGATGGGCTTGGGATGCTTCTACATCAGGCTGTTATAGGGTTTGAACAGTGGTTTGGAATAAGACCACAGGTGACAAAAGCGTTACGGACAGCCATTTTAGATGATATGAGTGAAAAAAGAGAATGAAGATCGTAGGATTAACGGGATCAATTGCTATGGGAAAATCAACAGTTGCTGATTTTTTCAAGCAAGCGGGTATTTCTGTTTTTAGTGCTGATGAAGCAGTAAAACAGCTTTATAAAAGTGAGCCAGCTTTGTCATTCATAGAGCGTATTTTTCCTGGTGTTGTTGAAAACGGTGAAGTTAATCGTTTGAAACTTTCTGAAATTTTGATTGATGATAAAGAGAAATTAGAAAAATTAGAAAAAATAATTCATCCTTTGGTACAAGAAAAAGAAGGGAAATTTATTGATATAGCGCGTGAACAAGGGAAAAAATTAGTTATTCTTGATATTCCACTTTTGTTTGAAAAAAATGGTGAAAGTCGTGTGGATAGCGTTATTGTTGTTTCTGCTCCACCAGAAATACAAAAAGAACGTGTCATGATTCGCCAAGGTATGAATGAGAAAAAATTTGCCTTTATCAATGCTCAACAAATGCCAGATGAAAAAAAACGAGAACGTGCTGATTTTATTATTGATACAGGGAAAGATTTAGAAAATACCCGTCAACAGGTTTTTGATGTGATAAAAAAATTGCTAAAGAATTAAAATCATGCGTGAAATTATTTTTGATACAGAAACAACAGGTTTAGATAAAGAGAAAGATCGCATAATCGAAATTGGTTGTGTAGAAATGGTTGATCGTTATCTCACAGGACGCCAATTTCATGTTTATTTAAACCCTGAAGGCGTTATTATTCCTGATGAAGTTGTAGCAATTCATGGATTAACCAATGAACGCTTGAAAAACGAGAAAAGTTTTAGTGATATTGTTGATGAATTTTTGGAATTTATCAAAGACGCGACAATGATTGCGCATAATGCGAGTTTTGATATTGGTTTTATTAATGCAGAATTAAAACGCGTCAACAAACCGCTTATCAGTGTTGATAATATTCTTGATACATTGGCTATGGCGCGGCGTAAATTTCCTATGGGTCCTAATTCTCTTGATATTTTATGCAAACGTTTTGGAATTGATAACAGCCATCGTGTTCTTCATGGTGCTTTGCTTGATGCAGAGATTCTAGCTGATGTTTATATTGAGCTCATCGGTGGAAAACAAGGTGTATTGGGTTTTGATAACAGAAGGGGTATTGATGAACATATCCAGAACGATAAAGATACATCTTATGCCGTTAAAATTCGCCCACAGGCTTTACCTTCAAGATTGAGTACGCAAGAAAAAAAGTTACACGCTGATTTTATCTACAAAATGGGTGAAAAAGCTCTGTGGAAAAACTTCAAAATTCATGAATAACATCATCTTTTATCTAAAAGAGTCACGATTGAAATTAAAGGATATCGAGGTCAAAAAAAACGGTCGTTGTGGGGAGGGGAACACCACAACGACCCTGTCGCTACATCGTACCTCAGCTATCATAGGAGGAGCAAAATGAAAGCTATTAATCCTGTAACAGCAAAGAAAAGCTCTAGGTACTTAATATAAAGTGCAACGACTTCACGTCTTATGAAGAGAAAAAATGGCTTTTTAGAGGCAAAGTGAAAAAATATATAAGGGTAATTTGTTTTTTTAGCTGAAATGGAGAAAAAATTGTTATGAAAGCAACAGATCATCTTTTTTTGGTTGACGGATCAGGCTATATTTTTCGTGCTTATTATGCTTTGCCGCCTTTAAAACGTAAAAAGGATGGACTTCCTGTAGGAGCAGTAGCTGGTTTTTGCAATATGTTATGGAAATTACTTTGTGATGCTCGTAATACAGCTACAGGTGTCGTTCCAACACATTTTGCTGTTATTTTTGATTATTCATCTGATACTTTTCGGAAACAAATTTATCCTGAATATAAAGCGAATCGCGTTGAACCTCCTGAAGATCTAATTCCTCAATTTGCGCTAATACGCCAAGCAACGAAGGCTTTTAATTTGCCTTGTATTGAAAAGGAAGGCTTTGAAGCGGATGATTTAATTGCTACCTATGCAAAGTTGGCAACAAAGGTTGGGGCAAAAACAACCATTATTTCTTCTGATAAGGATCTTATGCAACTCGTAAATACGCATGTATCTTTGTATGATGGAATGAAAGATAAGCATATAGGTATCTCAGAAGTTATAGAAAAATGGGGTGTTGCGCCTGAAAAAATGATTGATTTACAAGCATTAATTGGAGATTCAACGGATAATGTACCGGGTATTCCAGGCATTGGTCCAAAAACTGCAGCTCAGTTGTTAAATGAATTTGGTTCTCTTGATCTTTTATTGCAAAACGTAACAAAAATTAAACAAACAAAACGACGTGAAAACATTCAAGCTTATAGAGAACAAGTTAAAATATCTCGTGAACTTGTCAGGCTTAAAACAGATGTTCCTATAGATAATGATTTAGATGATTTTATTTTGGAGCCACAAGATGGTCCACGTTTAATTGCTTTTTTGAAAGCGATGGAGTTTTCAACATTAACGCGTCGCGTGGTAGAGGCAACGACATGCGATGCAGCTGTTATTGACGCACTTGATATAGATGTTGAATGGGAAAAACTAAGCCCCAGGAATGATTCTTATATCAAGAATACTGAGCGCGCATCTCTTCATAATTTTTCTGAAAATTCTCCACAAGTTTTTGCACAAAAACGTAAAGATCAAGCGCTGACTCAAAAAATTACAAGAGATGCTTATACAACAATTCTTGATGAGGAAATTTTAAAAGACTGGTTATCACAAGCACAAGAGCAGGGTTTTTTCGCTTTTGATACTAAAACAACATCTCTTGATCCGATGCAAGCAAAGCTTGTTGGTTTTTCACTCGCATTACAGCCGGAAAAAGCAGCTTATATACCTCTTGAACATTTTGATGAAGGAGAAGAGGATCTTTTGAGGGGCGGGCGCATTGTCTCACAGATTGAGGACCAAAAAGCTTTAACACTTTTAAAACCGATATTAGAAGATTCAGCGGTGTTAAAAATTGGTCATAATATAAAATATGATTGGTTGGTGATGAAGCAATACGACATTATGATAAGCTCTTTTGACGACATCATGCTTTTATCATATGCTTTTGATGCTGGAATGTTAACCCATAATATGGATGATTTGTCTGAACGTTGGCTTGAGCATAAACCAATTGTCTATAAAGATTTAACACATAACGGGAAAAAAATTACTTCTTTTGCACAAGTAGATTTAAAACAAGCAACCCTTTATGCGGCGGAAGATGCTGATATAAAGCTACGTCTTTGGCAAGTATTGAAACCGCAACTTGTTGCTCGTGGAATGACAAAAATTTATGAGCGTCTTGATCGGCCTCTTGTAGAAGTTCTTGCAAGAATGGAAGAACGGGGGATTCTTATTGATAGGCAGATTTTATTGCGTCTTTCAGGAGAGTTAGCACAAGCTGCTTTGATTCTAGAAGAGGAAATTTACAAACAAGCTGATGAAAAGTTTAATCTTGCTTCGCCAAAGCAATTAGGGGATATCCTTTTTGGCAAAATGGGATTGCCTGGAGGCGCTAAAACTAAGGGTGGACAATGGTCAACTTCTGCACGGACCTTAGAAGAGTTGGCTGCTGAAGGTCATATTTTACCGCGTAAAATTATTGAGTGGCGTCAACTTTCAAAGCTAAAATCTACCTATACAGATGCCTTGCCTTCTTATATTTTTTCAAAAACAGGGCGAGTTCATACAAATTATTCTTTGGCAATAACATCAACAGGTCGGTTATCATCATCAGAGCCAAATTTGCAAAATATTCCAGTGCGAACTGCTGAAGGACGTAAAATTCGAACAGCTTTTATTGCTCCCAAAGGACATGTGTTACTTTCTGCTGATTATAGTCAGATTGAGTTGCGTATTCTTGCACATATTGCGGATATAAAAGCATTAAAAGAAGCTTTTGCTAAAGGGCATGATATTCACGCTATAACGGCATCACAAATGTTTGGTGTTGCGATAGAAGGAATGCATTCAGATATACGACGGCGTGCAAAAGCGATTAATTTTGGTATTATTTATGGTATTTCAGCTTTTGGACTAGCCAATCAATTGGGAATTTCACGCCAAGAAGCGGGTCGTTATATTCAACTGTATTTTGAAAGATTTCCAGGAATTAAAGATTATATGGAGAAGACCAAAATCTTTGCACGTGAAAATGGTTATGTAGAAACAATTTTTGGACGTCGTATCCATTATCCAGAGATAAAAGCAAAGAATGTAAAAATTCGTTCTCTTAATGAGCGGGCAGCTATCAATGCTCCAATTCAAGGTTCTGCAGCAGATATTATTCGCCGCGCTATGATACATATGGGAGATGCTTTAAAAGAAGAAAAACTATCAGCAAAAATGTTGCTGCAAGTTCATGATGAACTGATTTTTGAAGTACCAGAAGAAGAAAGTAAAAAAACTATGACTGTTGTTAAAAATGTTATGGAAAATGCTACAATACCGGTTCTATCTTTATCTGTACCGCTTGAAGTAAAAGTTATGACGGCTCAAAATTGGGATGAGGCACATTAATTTTTTTATTTATTTTTAAGAATATTGATTGCGTTGGAAAGATTAAGATAGGCTTTGATAGGCAAATGATCTGAAGCAATGCGTGCAAGTGGTGAATAATGATTTTCAATACTTGTTACCAATTGGTGGGGAAAAGAAAAAACTCTATCAAGGGCTAACAAAGGAAAACGAGAGGGAAAGCTTGGTACAACTTCAAAAGTGCTATCAAAATAGGGAGAAAAATGATTTAAAGATGAGCCTTTTCCCATTCGCCATTCATTGAAATCTCCAATGAGGAGTGTAGGCATAAGGGAGCGTTTTTGGAAAATTTCAAGGAGCATTTTTGTTTGTTGTTTACGAGAGTAACGTAATAAGCCAAAATGAGCTGCAATAATACGAATAGGGCCTGCTGCCATTTCCAACTCTACAATTACAGCCCCACGTGGTTCAATACTAGGAAGAGTGACTTGTAAAGTATCACGTACATATCCCTTTCGCAAAAAAAGAGCATTCCCATGCCAACCATGGCCATGAGGTGACATAGTATTAAGAGGTACAGGAATCAAACCGGTTTCAGCTTTTAATAGCTGAAGATTAATCAAACCGATGCGTTCCCCAAAACGTTTATCTGCTTCTTGAAGAGCAAGGATATCAACTTGTAATTCAGTAATAACACGGACAATTCTTGTAGGATTAAAAACTTTATCAACACCTACACATTTATGCACATTATAGGAAGCAACGGTCAGATCATAATTACTATTTTGATTGACGATGTTTGATTGATGATGAGAGCGGCTGTGAGTTGTATTTAAAAGGGAGCTATGGAGTTTTTGTTGGATAAAACCGGTAAACCAAGGGAATTTTTGCTTATAAGGGATTTTTGTCATTTTGCGAAAAGAATAGTTTCTAAGAAGCAGAGGGTAAAGATTTACACTAAAAACAAAAGAACCTTGTTTCTTTTAGAAACAAGGTTCTTTAATTAAGTAATGATTTTTGCAATCAATCACGGTTTGAGCCAAGAAACTGTAGCAAGAAGACAAACATATTGATGAAATCAAGATAAAGATTCAGCGCGCCCATAATAACTTTACGTCCTCTGGTATCGCTTTCATCTCCTTCATAATACATCAACTTAATGCTCTGGGTATCGTAGGCTGTTAAACCAGCAAAGATAAAAACACCAATCACAGAGATAGCAAACTGCAAAGCGCTTGATCCAAGAAAAATGTTCACAATCATGGAAAGCAACAAGCCGATCAATCCAATGAATAAGAATGAACCGATTGCTGTGAGATCACGCTTTGTTGTGTATCCATAAAGTGAAAGAGCTCCAAAAGTTGCGGCGGAAATGACAAAGGTTTGCACAACACTTTCTGTCGTATAGCGCAAAACGATTGAAGACAGTGAAAGACCAACCAGAGCAGCATAACCAAAAAAGAGACTACGAGCAGCATTTGTGCTCAATGTATTAATTTTAAAACTGAGAAATAAGACTGCTATGAGTGGTGCAAACATAACAATATAAGAGAATGGCGATGTATAAAATGTTACTCCAAATGGTGTTAGATAAACACTGCTATTGATTTGAGCTGCTGCTTGGCTCATATCTGTTGTCGTTGCTAATGATACAATTGCATAAGCGGCAGCAGCTGTAATAAGCAAACCAATGGCCATTGCATTGTAGACACCCAACATATAGTCGCGTAATCCCTGATCAATTGATGCATCGGCATGAGAAGCAGGTGCCGAACGTAAATCTTTAAAATTAGCCATAATATAAAATCCTTTAGCATATGTTCTGCCAGGTATAGGGCTTTAAAGGTGTCTCTGTCATTACACAGATAAGCTTGGTATAAGCCTTAATTAGGCAAATACAAAAACCCTTAAGAATCACTGACAGAATTCCAGCATATATGCTCTTATTATGGAGATTTATTTAAAAATTACAAGAGATTTATATGAAGAAGGAACCTTACAAATTGGTAAGGAAATAGTTCATTTTAATAAAAAATATTTCCATTTTTTGCCATATTTTTGCAAGATAAAAAGACTACACTTAAAAACTTTTCTATTGTTCACAGAAACTATGTAATACAATCCCTTATAAAATATTCACTATTTTTGCGTTTATGAGAAGAGCGGCAAGTATCATCACACTATTTTCAACCTCCAATATTGCATCTGTTTTGCACGGTTATAAGAGCTATTGAATTGGATTTTTATATAAATATTGATGTATAATGATAAATTGTCTTTTTGAATGCTAAATGATACTCCGAATATCGCAAGATTCTCTGGTTGAAAATCTGTTCATATTAAATAAATCAAGATTATTGATTTGCTTGTGTCTTACAAGAGACATGGTTTTAATGGATTCAACATGAACAGATTCCAAATAAAAGAGATTTAGGATAGTAAGGGCTTTTATTCAATATGAAAAACGGTAATTTATATTTATAATCAATATGTTGTTTTAACAAGACACCATTGAAAATAGTTGAAAAAATGTTTTTTATTAAACAATATATAAAATAAAAAAGGAGAGTTTTTAAACGAAGCACTTAAGAAAGGCTCTGTAAAAGCGATATCTGTAAAAACTAAAAAACATACGAAAAGCAATTGTTCTAATCAAATAAACAGAACTTCAAATGCTGTGAAATGTCTCCTCAAAAATTGTGATGTAGGACACATGGATAAAAAATATTGATTCTATTTGGGTTCATTTCTTTTGCACTAACTAAGTGTAGAAATGTAAAGTTGGAAAGAAAGTAAGATCTTATAGTCCCATGAAGAGAAACACGTGAAATGACGAGCAACAAGAATTGATTAAGAGAAATCAATGTGTAATCAGACTTGTGATGGTCAATAATCTCTGTTTTCTAAGGCACTGAACATATCAATGAGAAGATGCACTATTGGAATGACGCCTTGCTTTCATCCAAGTACGCAATTCTTCAATAAGGATGGCAATAACACCGAGAGTGATAAAACTATCTGCAAGGTTGAAAATAGCAAAATAAAAAATATCATCAATATGAAAAAGTATATAATCAGTGACATGATGAAAGCGAATACGATCAATGAGATTGCCGATGGCTCCCCCAATAATAAGAATAAGACCAAAGCGCATTAAAGACTTATTATATTCAGTATTTTTCCATAACCATAGAAGAAAGATAATCACAATGATCGTGATGGCGATGATTCCCCACTGAGAAAAGGAAGAAAAAAACGAAAATGCAATGCCAGAATTGCGCACATGATAAAGGGAAAGAAAAGGAATAAGCGAAATTTCTGTTCCTAAAGGCATATTGTGCATAACCCAGTATTTGACAGCTTGATCAAGTACTACTGTAAAAGCCAAGCCCAAGAGAAGAAAAGGGAGTGATTTACGAATCATGTTTTTCCTCACATGGTTCCAGTATTAAATAGGGGCGACGGATTTCATAAAGCATAACAGCTGTTGCTACAGCTAGATTAAGCGAGTCTGCTCGTCCGCTTTGTGGAATACGCGTAAGTTTATCACACCGATTCGTAAGAAGATCTGATAATCCCTGTTTTTCATTTCCCATTAAAAGGATAATAGGGCCATTTTTGAAGTCAAGTGTGCGATAATCCAGAGAACCTTTGAGGTGTGTTCCAACAATCATACCTTTAAAGTGAGAAGACCAGTTTAAAAAGCCGTTTTCATCAAAACGATAAAGTGGTACAGAGAAAATAGATCCCATGGTTGCACGGACTGTTTCAGGCGAGAAAGGGTCTGTTGTCTCGCCAATTAAAATAACACCTTTAGCACCTACAGCATCAGCTGTTCGAATAATGGTACCAAGGTTTCCAGGATCACGTACACGATCAAGCGCGATGTAAACATCTTTAATCTGCCCTTTTATCATTTCAAAAGAGTGCCATTTTTGCTTGAAAATACCAATAACTGTTTGTGGATTATCGCGTCGGGTAAGTGATTCCATAACCTTTTGTGAGGCTTTAATAACAAAACCACCGTTGGCTACAGCACGTGCAGCAGTATTTTCGATAGTAGCATTACCGATTTCACTTTTAGAAAAAATAAGCGTCTGTATTGTCCAGCCAAGATTGAGAGCATCAATGACCAATTTCAATCCTTCTGCCATGAAAAGACCTTCTCTATTACGGTTTTTCTTTTGGCTAAGTGCTTTAAGATTTTTTATGATGGGGTTGCTAAGAGAGGTAACTTCTTTCACTCTACCAGTTTTGGGTCTACACATATTCAAGCAATCCAACGGCTAAAAAGAGAAGTAGAAAGAGCACGTCCTGCAACTTCTTCACGCAAAATGAGTTCTCCTGATTCGACCGTACCACCAAGATTTACAAATGCATCACGCATTAAAGCATGAAGTGCAAAGAAGGAAGCACGAATAGAATAAGCTGTAAGGACAACAGAGAGCGGTTTATCAGAGAGAAGTTTACGACAATTTGTGATCATAGTGGGTAAATGATCAAACAGTTGCCAAATTTCACCATGGGGTCCACGCCCATAAGCAGGGGGATCAAGAAGAATCATATCATAGCTTTTCTTACGACGCAGTTCACGCTCGACAAATTTCATAGCATCATCGCAAATCCAGCGAATAGAATGATCTGGTAATCCTGCTCTTTCTTGATTAGCTTTTGCCCACGCAATGGCTTTTTTAGAAGCATCAACATGGGTAACATTCGCACCCGCTCGTGCTCCAATCAAAGAGGCAATACCTGTATAGCCAAAAAGATTCAACAATTTTATAGGGCGTTCGGCTTTAACAATTTGTTCTTCCATAGAGCGCCAATGGGCATCTTGTTCAGGAAAAACCCCCACATGACGAAAGGAAGTAAAACGGCCTAGAAAAGACAATCCATTCCAAGCAAGAGCCCATGTTTCATCAAGTGGCTTTTTAGGAAAATGCCAACGCCCAACCCCTTCTTCATCAAGGTTTCCTGTGAAAATAGCATCAACATCAGCCCATTGTTTTTGTGGTAAAGCGGGTTTCCATAGTGCTTGACCTTCTGGTCGAATAATGCGGTAAGCTCCATAACGTTCTAATTTTTGTCCATGACCAGAATCAATGAGAGCATAGTTTTCGCTTATACCCGTTTCTAAAATAAGGGGCAGCTTTTCCTGCGGATATCTATTGAATTGAAAGCATTGTGCGGGCATGTTTTGTATCACGGTATATGAGGTATAAAAATATATTATAAAGCTCTTAAATGTTTCGTAAAAGTGCAAAAAAGCTAAAGTCAATTAAAACATGTATAAAAAAAGAAAAAGAGCACTTTTAACTCTGTACTGAATATAAAATACAGAGAGAAAAGATTTCATTTAAATACCATTACACCAGATTTGTGATAGATGTTTTCAATTTTTCAATCTCGGCTTTACTTTTTTTGAGAGCTTTTTTGTATTTGTGATAGGAAAACCAACTGATCAGATTTCCTAATAAAATACCAAAAACAAAGAAAATAAAGAGCCATATAAAGAGGGGAGCATGATAAGTAAAACTTTCAGGATTTGCTCGAAAAGGATCAAGGGTTAACGGAACCATTTGACGATTAGCCACGATAAAAACAATCAAAACCGCTGCGAGAATCACACCGATACTTGTTAGAAGAATACGTTTAATTATCATAAGTTTCTCACTGATTAAGACGGTCGCGTAAATCCTTGCCAGTTTTAAAAAAAGGAATCCACTTTTCTTCAACAGAAACGGCTTCACCTGTTCGTGGATTACGTCCATTACGGGCTGAACGGCTTTTTACAGAAAAAGCTCCAAATCCACGAAGTTCAACGCGATTGCCATTTGCAAGTGCTGTTGCAATTTCCTCAAAAATAGCGTTTACAATATTCTCCACATCCCGTTGAAAAAGATGCGGGTTATGACGAGCGATAATTTGCACAAGCTCTGATTTTACCACAATAGCCTCACTTTCACACAAAAAAATTTTGTAATTGTGCACTCCATGCATATTACAATATATAAACGGATAAAAGCAAAATAAAATCAAGAAAAAACAAATTGCAAGAAACAAAATTTGAAAATACCTTCTATAAAGGGTATACAGATTAAAAATGCGGAGGATTTAAGAGATCAGGAGAGTATGTCCGTACACAATCATTATAAAGCCTTTTCAACGCGATCATCTTTTGGAGATGTTTTAAAAAAAGCATCCCATCATTCGCGTCGCATTAGCATATTAAAATTTTTTTTACCTCTCTTAGCGTTGATTTCAGCGCTGGTTTTTTGCTGGTTTACGTTTTTCTTGGTTCCCGTTACTTCTGATTCTATGCCTTTGAATAATAGAGAAAGTGGCGTGATGAATTTGACGATGCTCAATCCAAAATTAGAAGGGTATACGCGTGCTCATGAACCTTATTGGCTTAAAGCAGAAAAGGCATTTCAAGACCATACACACGCTGGAATGATTGGGTTGCAAAACATTACAGCTAGAGCATTTATGGGCCAACAAAGACAGGTTTTTCTTTCAGCACAAGGGGGGGTTTACGATAACATTAATGGTTTTTTACAGTTGGATAAGCCATTCACGATTACGACGAATGATGGGATGATGGTACAATTTATGTCAGCTAGTATTAACTTATCCGAGGGACAGTTAAAAACAGATCAACGTGTTAATATTCAGCAAGCCGGTTTGAATCTTGCCGCAAACGCCTTACAAATTCGAGAAAAAGGAAAAAACATATATTTTCATGGTGGTGTGCATTTAGTGCTTCAAAAGCAATAACGCAATATCAATACAAATCTTTAAAGGATATTTATAAAGAGAAGTATGTGTATATACAAACAGAAGAATTGAAATAATGAAATCGTACAAAAGATGGATAGGTATGATATTGGCTTTTAGCATGGGAATGTTAGGAGAAGGAGCAGTTTTAGGATATGCTGAAGTGGCTCATTTTGGAATAAGTCTATCAAGCGACAAAGAACCAGTAGAACTTCATGCAGATTCTTTGGAAATACGTGATAAAGAAGGGATAGCGCTTTTTAAGGGTGATGTTTCAGTGGTGCAAGGTGAACGTCTTTTAAGAACGGCAGAATTAGTTGTTTACTACGATAAAGCATATAAAGAAATTGATAAAAACAAGGAAGATACAAAGGCATCATCTGTTTCTTTATTTGGTTCGTCGAGTATACAAAAAATGGAAGCTTTAGGAAAAGTTTATATAAAAATTGCTACGCAAGTTGCTACGGGTGATAAAGGCGTTTTTGATGGAAAGTTAAAAATGATGAGTTTGACAGGGAATCATGTTGTGTTAACTGATGGTGACAATGTGGCAACGGGGTGCAAACTAACGGCAAATATGGAAAGCGGAAAGGCTTTTTTAGAAGGTTGTGAGACGCCTAAGAAAAAAGGTCGTGTTTCTATTATTTTAAAACAAAATCAAAAGAATGGCCATTAAGATTTCATGTTTGGAATCAAAAGAAAAAAACAGACCGATAGGTATAATCTTGAAAGTGAAGCTTCAAAAAATCCCTTAAAAGGGACCTTGATTGCCAGTAATTTGATTAAAGTTTATCGAGGAAGACGAACTGTTAATGGTGTTTCTTTTGGTATTCGTACGGGAGAAGCTGTTGGCATTTTAGGGCCCAATGGGGCAGGTAAAACAACTTGTTTTTATATGGTGACAGGGCTTATAAAATCTGATGGAGGATCCATTAAAATTGATGGATTTGATATTACGCATCTTCCGATGTATCGACGTGCGCGTTTAGGTATTGGATATCTTCCACAGGAAGCGTCTATTTTTCGTGGTCTTTCAGTAGAAAATAACATTAAAGCTGTTTTAGAGGTCGTTGAAAAAGATCGCCTTAAACAACGTGAAGAGTTAGATAGCCTTTTACATGAATTTAAAATTGATCATTTACGTAAAATGTCTGCACTTTCGTTATCTGGAGGTGAACGTCGGCGACTTGAAATTGCGCGCGCTTTAGCTTCTCGTCCCCATTTTATGTTACTTG
Source organism: Bartonella sp. AD24XZML (assembly GCF_042196485.1). Classification (NCBI taxonomy): domain Bacteria; kingdom Pseudomonadati; phylum Pseudomonadota; class Alphaproteobacteria; order Hyphomicrobiales; family Bartonellaceae; genus Bartonella; species Bartonella sp. AD24XZML. The sequence continues at coordinate 64,765 of NZ_JBHIQH010000006.1, forward strand.
ATGAACCATTTGCAGGAATTGATCCTATCGCTATTTTCGATATTCAACAACTTATTCGTCATTTAACGAGGCGTGGCATTGGTGTTTTAATAACGGATCATAATGTGCGTGAGACATTAGGGCTTGTCGATCGCGCTTATATTATTCATACAGGACGGGTGTTAGTTCACGGTTGTCCTAACGATATTATCAACAACGTTGATGTACGCAGAATTTATTTGGGAAATCAGTTTTCTCTTTGATTTTACAGCTTTCACGAGTTTCCGTTTAAGTTTAACCAAACATTATTACTGAAAATCTCCTTATTTATGCCAAAACTTCTTTTATGACTATAACCTTAATGTTGTTATTGAGTGGTGAAAAAGGCTTCATCATTAGAGGTTAGTTTGTTGTTTTATAAGTTTAGCTTACTCATAATTGTATTATAAAAAAGATATCACTAGATTAACGTGATAATGAGTGATAAACGAAGCGCTCAATAAATGCGTGTGTTATTGAAAGGTAAGAGATATTTATCATATTTTTCTCTGTCGAATCAAATAATATATCGATGATGCTGTTTTAGGTATTTTGATGGGAGCACCGGTTTATATATTGCGGTTATTCAATAGGAGTTGTCGTATTTTATTGGTTTATATGGCCTATTTGAAAATAGGAGCTTGGCTACAGATATCAGGCTAAATCTATAAATCTTTTAAAATAATCATTAAATTTCTAAAAATCTTTATATTCTTGTTATAAGTCGATGTTCAAGCTATACAGTAATTTTCAAAGTAAAGGTCCATTTTGCTCAGTATGCTTTTCATCTTAATTTAAGGGCTCATTTTTAAAGAAAGAAAAACTCTGATGGCGGATTATACATCAACTCTTATGACAAGTTTAATAAATTTATGAATAATGGCCTTTTCTAGAGTCGTAAGGAAATTAACTTTATGAACAACTTCATTTGTTTGGTTTCTCATGCCGTTAATGATGATCTGAATACTATTTATTATTGTTTTAGAAGTGATATGAGATGTATTGAGCCATCACCCATTATAAATTGAAAAGTAAAAACACATGCGATGTTGCGAAAAGTGAAAGAACATTAAGTATCTATAGCGTTTATAGGTTTATTGATGAGCATTTTAGCGTGTAAGAGGAAAATTAAAGTATGAATTTGAGTGAGTTAATAGCACCGGAAGCGATCATTCCGGCTCTTAATGCTAATTCGAAAAAACAGGTTCTGCAAATTTTAGCCGAAAAAGCTTCCAAGCTAACAGGTCTTAGTGAGCATGTGATTTTTGATGTTGTTTTACAACGCGAGAAGCTTGGTTCAACGGGTTTGGGTGGAGGTATTGCGATTCCTCATGGAAAATTACCTGATATTAATCGGATCATTGGTATATTTGCACGTCTTGAAAGTCCTGTTGATTTTGAAGCTCTTGACGACGAACCTATAGATCTCGTTTTTCTCCTTTTAGCACCTGAAAATGCTGGTGCAGATCACTTAAAAGCTTTATCACAGATCGCACGTGTTTTGCGTCACACTGATGTTGTACAAAAGTTGCGCAGTACGCATAATGCCAATGCGCTTTATGCTTTATTGATTCAGACTTCAGAATCAAATGCAGCTTAAAAGTTATTATGAGCGTATAAATTGCGAAGTATGCACTACAGAGCGTAGGAAATAATATAATTTGCATCTTAAGACTAATAACAAAAGGTTATGTCATGAGATTTAAGAAAATCACTTCTAAGTGAACCTTCTTTTTAAAGAGCAAGCAACAAAAACGAAGGGCTTGTCCTTTCTTGTTCTCGTATATTAAAGCATCTAATTATTATGTTCGTGGATTCTTTTATCCTGTTATACTGTAAAAACACTATCATTTGAGATATGGTGAGATAAATTCTGTAAGTCTTCTTAATATATTAAGTGCTTTTAGAGTACGTGGTAAATATTTTTAAGCAGGACTTGTCTGTAGAGACTTTAGTTAAGTGAATCACATGAGTGGGAAGAAAAGATGAGACCGCTCGACAAGAATCCAAACTTTTTCAGTCCAGATTGGATTAAGAATCTTCGTCCTTTGAAAGCGGGAAGAAATAAACAGAAAAGTTTATTTGTGCATTGAATTTTTTTGTAAGTTGAGTTTGAGTGTTTAGGGATAATATTTTAATGCTCAAGAAAAAATAAGAGATATATTGTATCTTCAGTATAGCAAGATATTGATTTTAAATATAATTCACTATTTCGCATGTTGGATGAGAGATCCGAATATTGTAAAATTCTCTCATTCCAAACTTGTTTATGTTGAATCAATCAAAACCATTTCCTTGCACGTTGTAAACGGAATTAGCGTGTGGATAAAAACTGTACAAGAAAGGGGTAAAAATGCTTCCTATGAATCGTCTCAAGTATCGAGAATTGTAGCAAAACATTGGGAGCTGGAAAATAGTGTTATGGTGCCAGCTTTCTTCTTCACAAGTGGAGAGATCAACTATTTTATAGATATGATTTAGATGTCTGCTGTTGTATAGAGCTCATGCTAAAGAACAATTTTGTACGGTAAGAATGAAAATTATACCTTTAGGTTGGGTGAAAGAGTTTTTATGCATAGGAAGATTTATTTAAGTGTCTTTAATTGATTAAAATATTGTTTAAAAAACGGTAATGTTAGAACTGCTATAGAAAAAAGTTTTATATTTCTTTTTATAAATTACTTAGAAATAAGATAAGGAGACTTTCCCAAAGAATTCTTAAGAAGTTTTTTATAACAGAAAGAAAAATATCGTCTAATACATTAAAATAATACGATTAAGCTATTATAAGCTACTAAAATCATTTTAGAAATTAATAATTGGAGATGAAATATATAGGGAAATAAGATCAAAAGAAACAAAGTTGTATGTGATTATTGAGATAGAATCTAAATTCTTTATGTTTTATTATTAATATCTTGATAATATTTTATTATTTTTACAAGGTATTTTGAAGATTGAGAAAAAGTGTTATCGGGACGATATTGAATACGAAATATGAATGCACTATAATGAGTAAAAGATGGAGTATTTTGCGAACATAAATGTATTGAATGCATAAAGTCGAGAAGTGATATTCGTAAGGCGATTAAGCTTTTTTGCGGGGAGTCCGGGGTGTATTTTCAAAATTTTGCATCAGATTGCTTGTGATATAAAGAGTATGGTTTATTTCTTAACAGAGTGATGGTATATTTTCATCTCGTTTTGAAGTTTTATAGCTTAAAGAAATCATTTTTTATACAAAAACGAAATAAGTAGCGTAAAATGAAGATATTATTTTTTAATGTGGTTATTGAATAAGAAGTTTATGTTTTGGTAATGATTAAAAGGTCACAATGAAACGTAGAAATCTATTTTGATTAGTATGAAAATATTTCGCTTATTGAAGGAATTAGGACAATAACACATGAATATCGAGGAGTTTTTGTTGAATTTTTCTAATGAAGAAAATCTTGTTAGAGACTAAAGAAGTGAGCTAAATGAAGATGTTTGAAAAGACTGTTATTGCTGCATCTGTAATGGTTCTTGTTACAGCGGGAGTGGCATATGCACAAACGCCAAGCCGTTTAAATCAATTTGAAGCGTGGGGAGCCTATTCTTATAAATCGCCCAAAAATACGATTTGCTATGTGTTATCGGTACCTTTGAAGGCTCTTCCAACGACAGTTAATCATGGTGATAACTTTTTCTTGGTTACCAAGCGTTCTCATTCACCTATTTCGTTTGAACCGCAGTTTATGGCTGGTTATACCCTTCAAGAAGGGTCGAGAGTGACAGTGACCATTGGAGGTAAGGACTTTGATTTTTTCACGAAAGATTCCTCAGCTTGGCTGGCGTCATCAGAGCTAGAAAAGCAGCTTGTTTCTGCTATGCGTGCTGGAAGCAATATGACAGTGCAAGCGATATCAAAACGAGGAACGCATACCACTTATACTTATTCCTTAAAAGGGGTCACTGCTGCATTAAACGCAGCTCAAAAGTGCCATTAAGGTTTCGATAACTCTAAAATAGTGATGTAAATTGGAAAGCAATGGCCATTTCCTATGACCTTAGACCAGTTGGTTCATGTTTTGCACGAAAAACAGATAATGTGGTCGTGAAGGAGAGTTCTAAGCTCTCTTTAATTGGTTTGTCGCAAGATGAAATGATGCAAGCTTTAAAGACAGTTAGTGTACCAGAGCATCAAACGCGTATGCGTGTGCGTCAGCTTTGGCATTGGCTTTATGTGCGTGGTGTTTCAAATTTTGATGATATGCTGAATATTTCTAAAGCAATGCAAGAAACACTTAAGTGTCATTTCTCCATTGCGCGCCCAGAAATTGTTGGAGAACAAATATCAAAAGATGGTACGCGTAAATGGCTCTTACGTTTTCCTGCACGTGGAGCTGGAAGGCCTGTTGAAATTGAAACGGTTTATATCCCTGAAGAAGGACGTGGTACTTTATGTCTTTCATCGCAAGTAGGGTGTACGTTAACCTGCTCTTTTTGCCATACGGGAACGCAGATGCTTGTTCGTAATCTGACCGCAGAAGAAATTTTGGCACAATTATTGGTTGCACGTGATTGTTTGGGTGATTTTCCTGATAAGAATACCCCTGATGGAGCAATTGTTCCCATTGAAGGACGAAAAATTACCAATATTGTTATGATGGGAATGGGAGAACCTCTTTATAATTTTGAAGCTGTTAAAAAAGCTTTATTGATTGCCTCTGATGGCGATGGACTTTCTTTATCAAAACGTCGAATTACGCTTTCAACTAGTGGGGTTGTTCCTGGAATTATCCGAACTGGAGAAGAAATTGGTGTTATGTTAGCAATTTCACTCCACGCAGTACATGATACACTAAGGGATATGCTTGTTCCCATTAATAAAAAATATCCGCTTGCTTTACTAATGGAGGCTTGCCGTAATTATCCTGGTCTTTCCAATGCAAAACGAATCACATTTGAATATGTTATGCTGAAAGATATCAATGATAGTTTAGATGATGCTAAGCGATTGATTCAGTTATTGAAAGGGATTCCTGCTAAGATTAATTTAATCCCTTTTAATCCGTGGCCAGGGAGTAATTATCAGTGCTCTGATTGGGAGCAAATCGAGCGTTTTGCTGATGTCGTTAATCAAGCGGGCTATGCTTCTCCTATTCGGATACCGCGTGGACGCGATATTTTAGCTGCATGTGGACAGCTTAAATCGGCTTCAGAGCGCTTACGTAAATCTGAACGTTTACGACTTGAAAATGCTATTGGTCATTAGTTAACGTAATTTTCAGCTATATCAAGGCCTATGCTTTTTTGTTTGTAATTTAATATCCAAACCTCATGCGATGGCATATGTGAGACAGATACTAAGATGGATAAGTGCTAGACGAACAGTTTCAGCGTTTATATGCTAAATGGGGTAAGATATTGTCTATAGTCTCGTTTGTATAATCTCTGAAATTAAGAAGGAAGCCTAATTTAGAGGGAATATGAGGTCTTAAGGATTATAACTAATTTCTACCTTATTATCATACTCTTTAATTCGGTTTTATGTCTTTTAAAAGCATCTACGGTAATATATTTTAAAAAGTGGAGATTGTGCAGTGCCTCATGTTTTTGTTTATTATTTTCTTAAATAAGATCACGCATCACAAGCAAAACAGAGGATCTAAAATATAAATACCATTGAGTTATCCATTGATATGTTTTTTAAGTATCTCTTAGTGCACTCTTCATATCACGATAATGCTTGTGAGGAGTATAACAAAAAGCTTCTGTGAAATGTATTGTACTCCTACACCTTTATGTTTAATAAAGGTGTAAATTGGTACCACCATTCTATTTTTTAGCTCCCAATGTTGTAACAGCTTTTAGCACTTGAGATGGTTCATAAGAGGTGTTTTTATTCTTTTCTTAGATAGTTTTTATCCATACGAAAACTCCAGCTTCTCTTGTGATGTACAAAGGAAAGGTATTGTTTTATTCAAAATAAACAGGTTTGAAATGAAAAAATCTTATAATATTTGTTTTTTTATTTAAATTAAAAGCGATACATTACACTTATAAATCAATGTTTTGTAACCACAAGGAGATGGAGGGCAAAGCTGGTAAAAGTACCAGCAATAAGCCAGTCGAGAAAGCGAATATAAAGAGGGTTCTTTTTGAGAGTTTTGGTAAGTTTATGCGCTGTAAAAACGATTGCAATTGTAATGGGGAAAGAAATAGGAATATAAGAGAGTCCTAAAAAGAGTAATTTTTGTGTTGCCATAGGATCATTCGCATTGATAAATTGTGGTAAGAATGTCGCGTTAAAGAGTATAACTTTAGGATTGAGAAGATTAATTCCAATACCAGCAAGATAGTTACGTTTAGCGCTTTGAGATTTAGAAGATGTCTGTTCAAAGGAAAAATTGGGGTTTCTCCGTAACGCTTGAAAGGAAAACCATAAAAGATAAAAGGCGCCAACAATTTTCAGAAGAACAAAAGTATGTGGTGCAGCAAAAATAAGCGCTGATAAGCCAAGTGCTACAGCCGTAACCTGAATGGCAAACCCTGTTGCACTACCCAAGGCGCACATAATTCCAGCTTTTTTGCTTTGTGTAATGGTTCGTCCTACAGAAAGCATCATATCTGGTCCTGGAATAAGTGCTAAAATCAACGATGCTAAAGCAAATTGTACAACAATAGACCACTCCGGTAGAAATGACACGTAAATCTCCTTTTGTTTTTAAGCAGTGTTCACTATTTATACTTTGAGGCACCTTTATTTACGCTTTTTGCGTCTTTTTAATGTTGCTTAAAAAGAATTTATTTTTATATTTCTTGCATCGTTTTGATTTTTGGGTAGAAATAAAAAAGTAGCTCATATAGAACGTTAAAATGAAAAAGTGGCAAAATATTAGAAAAGTTGTTTTGGCTTATTCAGGTGGATTGGATACGTCAATTATTCTTAAATGGTTGCAAAGTGCGCTAGGTGTTGAAGTTGTAACTTTTACAGCAGATTTGGGGCAGGGGGAAGAGCTAGAACTTGCTCGTCGTAAAGCTGAAATGCTAGGTGTTAAAGAGATCTACATTGAAGATTTGCGCGAAGAATTTGTGCGTGATTTTGTGTTTCCGATGTTTCGAGCCAATACCGTTTATGAGGGGACTTATCTTTTAGGAACATCAATTGCACGTCCACTTATTTCAAAACGCCTTATTGAAATTGCTGAGGAAACAGGGGCAGATGCCATTGCTCATGGAGCAACAGGAAAAGGCAATGATCAGGTACGCTTTGAGCTTTCCGCTTATGCGCTTAATCCTGATATAAAGATTATTGCTCCATGGCGTGATTGGGATTTTAAGAGTCGGACAGATCTCTTTGAATTTGCTCGTATTCATCAAATTCCTGTAGAAAAGGATAAGCAAGGTGAAGCGCCTTTTTCAGTGGATGCAAATTTATTGCATTCTTCATCAGAAGGAAAGATTTTAGAAGATCCAGCACTTCCTGCTCCTGAATATGTCCATATGCGTACTCTTTCGCCGGAAGATGCTCCAGATCAAGCAACCAGAATTACTCTTGGCTTTAAAAAAGGCGATGCTGTTTCAATCAATGGAAAAAATTTATCTCCTGCAACTTTACTTGCAGAATTAAATCGTTACGGGTGCGATAATGGTATTGGTCGGTTAGATTTGGTAGAAAATCGCTTTGTGGGTATGAAATCGCGGGGTATTTATGAAACACCAGGTGGAACCATTCTTTTGACGGCTCACAGAGCTATAGAATCTTTAACGTTAGATCGTGGCGCAGCTCATTTAAAAGATGAGTTGATGCCACGTTATGCAGAACTCATTTATTATGGATTTTGGTTTTCGCCGGAACGTAAGATGTTGCAGGCAGCTATTGATTTATCTCAAGAACATGTTGAAGGTGAAGTCACGTTAAAGCTTTATAAGGGGAATGTAATTATTGAAGGGCGCCAAAGTAAGAAATCACTTTATTCCAGTGAGTTAGTAACTTTTGAGGATGATCAAGGTGTTTATGATCAAAGAGATGCAACTGGTTTTATTAAATTAAATGCTCTACGTTTGCGTACATTAGCAATGCATCATCAAGGTGATAAAAAAAAGAAATAGAAAGTTACGGTGACAAGTGTAAAGTAGGTGCAGTGCTTTTGTATGAAATGCCTAGTTTAAGCATTTTTTCTGTTGGTTTTTACCGTTCTTTCGTTCAATACTAGAAGCTTATCTTTTGCGCTAATAAATATAATAAGCAAAACCCATGATAATAATAGCAATGAAGGCTTCGATAATCAAAACAAGTCAATTTTGCTTTATAATATTGAATGTTTTTGATTTTTATCAGAACAGAATATGTTTATAACGAGGGCGGTTTTTGTATTGTGGCTTAAGAGTATAAAGAAATTTTCATCTTTTTGCTTGCTATTATTGACGAATAAATTCAAGAACCATACACCCTATTTTGAAAGAGTGTAATTTTTAGGATAAATAATAATGATGCGTGATCAGTGTGATACCCTCAACCTTACGCCTGAATTAAAAGATGCAGCTTCTCAATCGAGAACTTGGCCATTTGAAGAAGCACGTAAGATTATCAAACGGTATGAAAAAACGGGTTATCCAGACAGTCTGATATTTGAAACAGGTTATGGCCCTTCTGGTTTACCGCATATTGGAACTTTTGGGGAAGTTGCACGTACAACCATGGTGCGTCATGCATTTCATATTCTCACGGAGAATAAAGTAAAAACAAAATTACTTTGTTTTTCTGATGATATGGATGGTTTGCGCAAGGTTCCTGAGAATGTGCCTGATCGCGAGAGGATGGAACATTATCTTGGTCAACCGTTGAGCCGTGTACCCGACCCTTTTGGAGATGATTATCCTTCTTTTGGAGCGGCAAATAATGCGCGGTTACGGGCTTTCCTTGATCGTTTTGGTTTTGATTATGAATTTGCAAGTGCTACGGATTATTACAATTCCGGTCGTTTTGATGAAACACTTTTAAAAATCCTTGCTTGTTATGACAAGGTTATGGCAATTATTTTACCAACATTAGGTGAAGAACGGCAAGCGACCTATTCACTCTTTCTACCGATTTCTCCCTTTTCTGGAAAAGTATTACAGGTACCGATGATTGCGCGTAATGTTGAAAAAGGGACTGTCACTTATATTGAACCTGAAACAGGAGAAACCATAGAAACAGAGGTTACTGGGGGCAAAGTTAAGTGTCAGTGGAAGGTAGATTGGGCAATGCGTTGGACAGCACTTAGCATTGATTATGAAATGGCCGGAAAAGACCTTATCGATTCCACAAATCTTTCTTCTAAAATTTGTAAAGTATTAGGTGGAAAGCCCCCAGAAGGATTCAACTATGAGCTCTTTTTAGATGAGAAAGGGCAGAAAATTTCCAAATCCAAGGGAAATGGCTTAACCATTGATGAATGGCTTACTTATGCCCCAACAGAGAGTTTAGGGCTTTATATGTTTTCAAAACCTAAAACAGCAAAAAGGCTTTATTTTGATGTTATTCCTAAAGCTGTGGATGAATATTATGCTCATCTTTCTGCTTATGGTCGTCAAAGTTGGCAAGAACGGCTTAGTAATCCTGTATGGCATATTCATAATGGTTGTCCACCGCAGGTTGATTTGCCTGTATCCTTTGCGATGCTTTTAAATTTGGTAAGTGCTTCAAATGCGGAGAATGCAGAAGTTCTTTGGGGTTTTATTTCTCGTTACGCTAAAGGAGCAAATGCACAAACTTATCCAGAACTGGATCAATTGGTGAAGTTTGCCATTAAATATTTTGATGTTTTTGTTAAACCAAACAAGAAATTTCGTATACCAGATGATAGCGAACGAGCAACATTAGCACAAATTGATGAAAAATTAGCTCATTTACCTGAAACTGTTGATGGCAACATATTACAAAATATGCTTCTTGATGTTGCACGGTTAACGGAACGCTATCAAGATCATAGCAAAAAAAGCCCTGAAGGTGGGCCTGGTGTTTCCAATGTTTTTTTTCAAATGTTGTATGAAGTTCTTCTTGGACAAGAGCGAGGTCCACGATGGGGATCATTTATAGCGCTTTATGGGATTAATGAAATGCGTGCACTGATTGCTGAAACACTTGCACGACCTATGGAGGAATAATGGAACGAAGAGTGCAGGAAGTAAAGCGACGCCGTACATTTGCAATTATTGCTCACCCAGATGCGGGGAAAACAACATTAACAGAAAAGCTTTTATTGTTTGGTGGTGCTATTCAACTTGCAGGAGAAGTAAAAGCCAAAAAAGATCGTATTCAAACCCGTTCTGATTGGATGAATATTGAGCGTGATCGTGGTATTTCCGTTGTGACTTCGGTGATGACGTTTGAATATGAAAATCATATTTTTAATCTCCTAGATACCCCAGGCCATGAAGATTTTGCAGACGATACTTATCGCACGCTTACAGCTGTTGATAGTGCTATCATGGTATTGGATGGGGCCCGCGGGATTGAGCCTAGAACACTAAAACTGTTTGAAGTATGTCGGATGCGGGATATTCCTATTGTTACTTTTATCAATAAAATGGATCGTGAGGCACGTGATCCTATAGAGCTTTTAGATGAAATTGAAGAAAAGCTTGCTCTTGATACCGCCCCTATAACATGGCCCATTGGGACGGGTAAAGATTTTGTTGGTACCTATGACCTTCATCATAATCGGTTTCGTCAAAAAGATGATGAGATAACACAGCAAATAGTTTCAAATCCCAGAGAGATTGTCCATTTACTCCCTGAATATCAACGTTCAACTTTTATTGAAGGAGTAGAACTTGCTCAAAGTGTTTGCAAGAATTTTGATCTGCAAGCTTTCCGTGAAGGTCATATGACACCGGTTTATTTTGGTTCAGCTTTGCGAAATTTTGGTGTTCGTGATTTGATCAATGCGCTTATTGATTTTGGTCAAAGTCCTCGTGATCAAAGTGCAGATCAGCGCAATGTCATAGCAACTGAACCTAAAATGACGGGATTTGTTTTTAAAATTCAAGCGAATATGGATCCTAATCATCGTGATCGTATTGCATTTTTTCGGGTATGTTCGGGAACACTTGAACGTGGTATGAAAACAAAGTTGGTTCGAACAGGAAAACCGATGACACTTTCGGCTCCACAATTTTTCTTTGCGCGTTCGCGCCAAATTGCTGATCAAGCCTATGCTGGTGATATCGTAGGGATCCCTAATCATGGAACATTGCGTATCGGCGATACTTTGACTGAAGGAGAAGATATCCTCTTTAAGGGAGTACCAAATTTTGCACCAGAGATTTTGCGTCGTGTTTGTTTGGGCGATCCAATGAAAGCAAAAAAGCTCAAAGAAGCTTTGCAACAAATGGCTGAAGAAGGGGTTGTACAATTGTTTATTCCTGATGATGGGTCGCCTTCTCTCATTGGTGTTATTGGTGCTTTGCAAATTGATGTCTTAAAAGAACGATTAAAAATAGAATATTCTTTGCCAGTGAATTTTGAGTCTGCGCGCTTTAATTTATGCCGTTGGATTTCAGCGCAGAGCAAAGATGAGTTGCAAAAGTTTCTCAGCAATCACCGCTCTGCTATTGCGTATGATTTAGAAGGTGATCCAGTTTTTTTAGCGGAGAACCATTTTTCATTAAATTATGAAGCAGAAAGAGCTCCTAAGATAAAATTTTCTACTTTTAAAGATTATCAAGTAAGTTTTTAATGTAAAGAAGAATTTTTTATGTAACAATTTGGTTGGTAATGATTTTTCATATTGAGTTGGGGATCTGAATATTGTTATTTTTTCTGAAAACAAAAGGAGTATGTAAAGAACACTTTCAAATTGTACTGTATAAAGAATACGGTAAATTTATTTATAATATTCAATAAGTTATAATATATTTGTAATTGTAACGTCTTTTAAAATTTTGATATATTTTTTCACAATAGCTTAAGATAAGCTCATATATTTAAGTATTTTGAATGTCAGTTAAAAATCTCCTGTATAAATAGAGCTTTTCAGTTTTTTCTTGTATGAAAATTGTATACAGTCAAAATAAAGCAAATAATCAATAAGATGAAATTTGTTATTCCCAATATGAGATCATATGACTTATAAATCACGTGTCTTTTCTATATCTTCTGGAACGGATTTTTTGCCTCACTTTGTTGATGCACTGCTCTCTGGTACCCTTATTGATAATTTTGCTCCCAATGGAGATATTCAAACTGCTCTTGCTGATAGCCTTATTTATGTTCCGACACGTCGTGCTGCGCGCGCTTTGCGTTTAGCTTTTGTTGAAAGAAGTAATACACAATCAACCTTTTTGCCAACTATTCGTGCTCTAGGAGATGTCGATGAAGACAGTTTCCTTTTTGTTGAAAATCATACCAGCACTCTGAATCCACCCATTGGAAAAAGTGAACGCTTACTGCTTTTAGCGCGCCTTATTCGTCCATGGCGTGAAAATTTACCTGCGCATCTGCGTGCCATGTTTGGTACAGAAGATGTGCTTATTCCGGCTCATAGTGCTGATGCAATTTGGTTTGCTCAGGATTTAGCGCATTTGATGGATGAAATTGAAACAGAAGGAGCAGATTGGTCGAAACTTAAAGATATTGCACCTGATATGGTCGCTGAATGGTGGCAAATAACGCTTGACTTTCTGACTATTGTTACGCAAAATTGGCCCAAAATCTTGAAAGAAAGACAACGAAGCAATCCCGTTGAATGGCGTAATCAAGCACTCACAATGCATGCAGAGGCTTTACGACGTATGCTGCCTGATAAACCGATCATTGCAGCTGGTGTGTCGGGTTCTATGCCCGCAGTTTCTCATCTTTTAAAGGTTATAGCTTCTCTGCCCAAAGGGGCTGTTGTTCTTCCTGGTCTTGATATCCATATGGATGAAGAACAATGGAATGCATTAAGCACAAGCAATAAAGAAAAAACAGCTTGCGATTTTTTTGATCCAGCAGAAAATGTTTTTAGCCATCCTCAATATCATTTAAAAAAACTTCTTTCTCTCATGGAGTGTCAACGTCATCATGTTTGCGAAATTGGCCAACAAAGTAGCACAAAGAAAAGACGAATGGCTCTTTTATCAGAGGCACTTCGACCAGCTTCTACGACAGATAAATGGATACAAATTGTCCGTAACGATTATGAGGCTCTTTGTGCAGACTGGTCATTTATTGAAGCTATCAATGAACGTGAAGAAGCTCTCGCTATTGCTGTTGCTTTACGCAAAGCTATTGAAGAACCCCAAAAAACCACAGCTCTTATTACAAATGACCGTAATTTAGCACGCCGTGTTGCCGTGGAATTACAACGATTTGGAATTGAAGCAAATGATTCAGGGGGAATACCACTTGCCCAAACATTGCCTGTAACTCTCTTACGACTTATCTTAGAAAATGTATTGCAACCTGATGATCCCATTGCTTTTCTTTCTCTTCTTAAACATCCCCTTACAACACTCCAACAAAATCGTCATCGTTTACGGGAAATGGCAGAAAATTTTGAACTTTTTGTTCTTCGAGGGAATACAGGGCGCATCAATCTTTGCGAGTGTGATCAATTTCTTGAAAAATGGATTGAAACATACTTTCATAATAGTTCTGAAATCAACGCTCTTGATCAGCAGAAATGTGAAGAAGCACGTTTCCTTTGTCATCTTTTGAGGACAGCTGTTGAACCTTTAACATCTCTTATGAAACAAGAGAAAGAATGCACCATCAACGAAGCTGCGATAGCAACTGTTGAAGTTTTTGAAAATTTTGGTCGCAATGAGGATAATTCTCTTGCACATCTTTATCAACACGAAGCAGGACAAGCCCTATCAAAGTTTTTACGTGAATTGGTCAGTGATCAATCAGGATTAACATTTCATCTTTGTGAATGGCCTGCTATGTTTTCTGCTATAATAGCAACTCGTTCCGTTGCACCTTCGCCTGGAGGACATCCACGTGTATTCATCTGGGGTACTTTGGAATCGCGTTTGCAAACGGTTGATACAGTGGTCATCGGCGGTCTTAATGAAGGGTCATGGCCGATATCAACCCGAAATGATGCTTTTTTATCGCGACCGATGAAAATGATGTTAACTCTGGAACCACCAGAGCAGCGTATTGGTCTTTCTGCGCATGATTTTCAATGGGCAATGGGAATGGATAAAGTGGTGATGAGTCGCGCATTGCGCGTTAATCATACGCCTTCCATTCCATCACGCTGGCTACAACGCATGGAAACAGTTGTAGGAAAACAGGTTTGGGAACAAATCCGTGAACGAGGTGAAATACTACGCCATTGGGCAAAGATGCTTGATCATACAAACATAACTTCTGAGGTGGAACGTCCTTGCCCTTCTCCACCTCTTGATATACGCCCGCGCCATTTTTCAGTCACTGAAATAGAAACATTGCGATATGATCCCTATGCTATTTATGCCAAAAAAATCTTAAGGCTCAAACCACTTAAAGAACTTATTCATGATCCTAGCGCTTCAGAACGTGGAACACTTTATCACGCTATTCTGGCGGCTTTTTGTACACAAATGAAAAATCCAAATGATGCAAATGCACTCAATGTACTGCTTTCTATTGGACGTAAAGAATTTGATAAATTCAACTTTCCACCGGATATTGAAGTAATTTGGTGGAATAGTTTTGAAAATTTTGCTCCACGCTTTATTCAATGGGAACAAAGTTTAGGACTGCGAGAGCGATATTCGGAAGTTGTATCACAAAAAATTTCTATAGGAACAACAGGGGTAACTCTTTCAGGACGTGCTGATCGTCTTGATGTTTTGCCAGATAAAACGGTTGAAATTCTAGATTTCAAAACCGGAACGCCTCCTTTATCAAAACAAGTTCGTGAATTATTATTTCCGCAATTGGCTTTAGAAACAGCTTTACTCATACAAGGGGGCTTCCCAGATTTTCAAGATTTTACACCTTCAAATTTATTTTACATTCCCCTTAACAAAAAAGGTGAAATTAAATCCCAATCAATTCTTTTAAAGAAAAAAGACGGAAAAACTTATCTAAGTGCTGTTGATCTTGCTGAAAATGCATGGGAAAATCTTATCGCACTCATAATTTATTATCAAAATCCACAACAAGGCTATCTCTCACATGCTGTCCCCATGTCAAAACGATATGAAGGTGACTACGACCATTTGGCTCGGTTGTGGGAATGGTCAAGTGGTTTTCATAAAGAAGAGTAATCATGACGTTTTTTTCTATTCCTGAAGCCGCTCTTGATGCACAAGCAACAGCAACACATCCCCAAAAAAACGTGTGGGTTTCTGCAAATGCTGGATCTGGAAAAACCCACGTTTTAAGTGAACGTGTTATCCGTTTGCTTTTAAACGGTACGCCTCCAGCACGTATTTTATGCCTCACTTATACAAGAGCTGCTGCTGCTGTTATGCAATCACGAATTTTTCGCACGCTTTCCAGTTGGAATGAGCTCGATGATGCACAGCTGCAAGAAACCTTAACACGGTTTGAAAAAAAAACTGTTAATGCGCAAAAACTAACTTATGCACGGCAACTCTTTGCGCGTGCCCTCGAAACGCCTGGTGGCTTAAAAATCCAAACGATTCATGCTTTTTGTGAATCTCTCTTGCATCAATTTATGTTAGAAGCCAATATTGCAGGGCATTTTGAACTTCCCGATGATATCAGTCGAAAAAAATTACGACAAGAATCTCGTCGTCAACTTTTAGCTCGTCGTGATGTACAACCTGCTTTGCAACAGTTACTTCAAGTTATTAGCGAACATACTTTTAACCAATTGCTCTATGAGGCAGTTGAAAAGCAACATAAATTGTCTGATTTTTTATCTTCTCTTTTATCTGAAAATGGAGAAGAAAAATTGCGCGCGCTTTTTAACTTAGCGCCCAATGAAACAAATCAATATCTTCTGGAACAAATTAAACAAACAGCGCGCCTTCCTCTTTATGCTCTTAAGCATTGTGAAACCAATGGTAATCAAAGCTTTAAGGATATGGTGGCAAAACTTTCCCAATTAGAAAAGGTGCATGATGAGACAAATATTCTCAATCTTATTTCTGATGTTTATTTTACAACAAAAGGTGAGCCGCGTAATTTTTCACATTTATCTCATAAAAAATCAGACGAAATTTGGCCTTTTATTCAACAAATGCTTGAAGACAAACAAAACAAGCTTTCTGTTCTTTTAGAAAAATATCAATGCGCAAAGGTTGCCACCCTCAATATGGCTGCTTTTCAGCTCTGTGCTATTTATCTCAAAATTTATAAGAATTTAAAAAAGTCCAATGGCTTCTTAGACTTTGATGACCTTATTGAGCGTACGCTTCATTTGTTACAGCGCAAGGGTGCAAGCCAATGGGTGCACTATAAACTTGATCAGGGACTTGATCATATTCTACTTGATGAAGCACAAGACACCAACCCTGAGCAATGGCAAATTATTCAACTGTTGGCACAGGAATTTTTTTCAGGGTATAGCCAACGAACAAACATACGGACTCTTTTTGCTGTTGGAGATGAAAAGCAATCTATTTATTCTTTTCAAGGCGCTGCTCCAGAAAATTTTGCTGCAAATGGACGAATTATTCAAAAAAAAGTGCAACAAACAAATCAACAATTTGAAAAAATACAACTGCATTATTCTTTTCGCTCTACAGCAGATGTTCTTAAAAGTGTTGATCTTGTTTTTGAAACACCAGAAAACTATAAAGGGCTTTCGGCAGAAAATACAAAAACGGTGCATGAAGCTATCCGTATTCACAGTCCCGGTGAAGTTGTTATATGGGATGCCATTTCCAAAGAAACGAGTGACTTTCCTCAAGATTGGCATACAACTGTTAATCATTTAGATACACCTGAAGTTCGTTTAGCAGAAAAAATTGCTGAAACGATTGCCGACTGGTTACAAAAAGGCGAAATGCTTCCAGCAAAAGGACGCTTAATACGGGCAAGTGATATTATGATCTTGGTCCGTAAACGTGATCAATTTGTCTCAGCTCTTTCCCGTGCTCTTAAACACCGTAATATTCCCGTAGCAGGGGCTGATCGTTTACAGCTTACCAAACATATTAGTATCCGTGATTTAATGGCGCTTGCGCGTTTTGTTTTGCAGCCACAAGATGATCTTTCTCTTGCTTGTGTTTTAAAAAGCCCACTTTTTGCTCTTAGTGAAGAGGAACTCTATCAGCTTGCCGCACACCGCACCGGCTCTCTTTGGCAAAGTCTGTGCGCGCATATATCATCGCAGGTATCTTTTAAAGATGCTTTTGAAAAGCTAAACCATTATCGCGCTTTAGTGGATAAAATACCAGTTTTTGAATTCTATAGCTATATTCTGAACAATGATAAGGGACGACAAAAAATTCTGTCTCGTTTAGGATCTGAAGCAAATGATGTGCTCGATGCTTTTATGGATTATACGCTCACTATTCAAAAAACAGGATTACCAGGATTACAAGCTTTTTTAGAAACATTAAGTGCAAGCGAACCAGAAATTAAACGTGAATTTGAACAAAGTAATGAAGAAATTCGTATCATGACTGTTCATGCTGCAAAAGGACTAGAGGCTGCTGTTGTGTTTTTAGTCGATCCTGGTAGTGCGATTTGGCATCCTCAGCATGCGCCTCACTTGCTTAAAGTTCCTTTAAACAATGCACAATGGAATGGAAAACAAGCCTTTATTTGGCATCCCAATGAAAAGTTTGATACAAAACTCTCTAAACAAGCAATTTCATATTTAAAAGAGCGTGCAGAAGAAGAATATAGGCGTCTTCTTTATGTAGGAATGACACGCGCTGAAGATCGCTTGTTTATTTGTGGGTATAAAGGTCCGAAAACGCCATCTCATACATGGTTACAACTCGTAAAAAAAGCCCTCGAACCGCATGCCCTTGCTATAAAAGATTCTTCGGAAGATATTGCAGCTTGGCGTTATTGCATTACACCTGCTTCTTCTGCTTCTATAAACTCAAAAGTTCCTTCCGCTGAATGCCAAACCTTACCACCTTTGCCTGCTTTTTTCTCTCATAAAGTACCAGCAGAACCAGTGTTACCAAAACCGTTAAAACCGTCAGTGGCGAGCCTTTCCATTGAAGCTGATACAGAGCTGTCCTCAAGTCCAAAACAGCTTACCACTTCACCTGTTTTAGGAGCCATGAACACAAACAGAGCTTTTTCCATTGAATATGGTAATCTCGTTCACCGATTGTTACAATATTTGCCCGATTGTCCCCCACAAAAACGTCGAGATTATGCTCGAAACTATCTCAATATCAAAGCCTTTCATTGGCATGAGAGCCAAAGAGAAGATGCTCTTTGCCATATTTGGAAAATATTAGATCATGTTTATCTCAAACCCCTTTTCTCTGAGCATTCACGTGCTGAGGTCTCCTTAATGGGTATTGTGAAAATTCGTGGAAAAGAACAAGCAATCTCTGGTCAAATTGACCGTCTCTACATCACGCAAAACAGCGTTATCTTTGCAGATTTTAAAACAGGAACCCCGCCAGAAAATGAAGCTGCTATTGCTTCCCATCATTGGTTGCAAATGGCTCTTTATCGAAAATTATTGCAAGCTATTCATCCCGATAAAGATATCCAGGCTCTGCTTATCTACAGTAAAGAAGCCAAAATTTTTAAACTTCCTCCAGAAAAACTTGAGGCATTTCTTAGTGAAGTTGCCTTATAAGTTAGTCTTTTCCTTGCAAAGCATTTTTACACTTTATTTACTTTCATAAAATCGCTCAAACAAACACAACGCACAATCCCTGGTGTAAAAAAGTCCTTTAATAATTTATCTTTGCAATAACTTGATATGAATTGTTATTATACCAATCTATAAAAAGTGAATATAAAGGATAAATAAATGACGTGTATAAAAGTTGATAAGGACAATTTCGAAAGTGAAGTTCTAACCTCTTCCACCCCTGTTGTGGTTGATTTTTGGGCAGAATGGTGTGGCCCTTGCAAAGTGATTGCTCCAATTTTGGATGAAATTTCAATAGAAATGCAAAATCAAGTTAAAATTGCTAAGGTAAATATTGATGAAAATCCGGAACTGGCTACCCAATACGGAGTACGTTCTATCCCTACATTATTAATGTTTAAAAATGGAAATATTTCATCGAATATGGTTGGCGCTACCTCTAAAGGACGTCTTTCTGAATGGATAAAAGATGGGCTTAGTTAATTCCACATATAATCACTATAAAGGAGAGAAATTTTGTCTCTCCTTTTGACTTTTTTAAAATATTCTTTTTTGCATTATATTATAATGAAAAGACAATAAAAATCAAAATTTTAAATGAATTTAAGAATTCATGCTTTTATGCATGTTTCAATTGACTATTTTTTATAAAAAATTGCTTTGTATGAAGAATATAGGCAATTCTTTCCTTATAGGCGCGTTAAAAATATTAGGTGAATGATAATTTCATAAAGGTATTTCTTCTTAGATAAGACTATTGAGATAGATAGTGTTTTCAACACATAAAAGGAGATTTTAAGCAAAAACTTTGCAAATTACTTTTCTGAAGCTCACAATTTTTAAGCAGAAAGAAACAAGCAATTCACTACAGGTTATATAATGCTCTTCTAAAGGGGTACCACTTCAATTTAAAATTCTCTTATACTATTCTCTAGAATCAAAATTGTAGGTATCAGATTCTCTAAAATAAATTGATGAATTCCTATAAATTAACGGCTGTCCTTTGCAATTTATGTCATTGTTATATGAAAGAGTCAGCATTTCGTTTCATCTTCCATGGTTGGTACCTCCATGAAGCCTTCTTTATGTTGTCCATCATCTCAGATTTCATAGGTAGTATTGAGGTATTATCAAATTAAAAAATGATGATGTTCATGTTTTTTTAAAATGTACGAATTGCGAAAGACTGTTGCAAACATTCAATGGAATGTTGCGCTGATCTAACTGTTACATGACGCCCATGTTCTTTATAGTGTAAGGTGAGTGCAAAAGTGGCAAGTTCTAAAAGAGCTGTATTTCTTTCTGGCCATTCAACAAGTAAAATATTTTTCTCACGAGCTTCATGAAGCCCTAATTCATCAATTTCTTCTGCCATAGAAAGGCGATAAAGATCAGCATGAATAATTTCAAACTTTGGAAGTTGATAGCTTTGCACAAGAGTAAAAGTAGGGCTTGGAACATCCATAGTGTTATCGTTCGCAAGTGTTTGAATGATTGTACGTGCAATGGTTGACTTTCCAGTTCCAAGATCTCCTTGCAGGGTTACAAGATCTCCTGGCTTTAAAGAAAGAGCTAAATTTTGTGCAAAAAGCTTTGTTGCCTCTTCATTTTCAAGAAAAAAACTAAAATTCATTAAAAGTTCCATGAAATGGATGAAAAATTTTTGTTATCATAAAGGTCAAAATTAAAAAATCGTATCTCCTTTGGAGAGTGGGAAAAAACATTTAACTGTTGTTCCTTTTCCAGAACCGGTAAGAATTTCAACATGTCCACCGTGTAGTTCAACGAAACTTTTTACAAGGGAAAGGCCAAGACCCGCTCCCGCACGCCCACCATGGTGTGAATGGGAAGAAAAACGTTTAAAAATACGATCAAGGACGTCTTCTGGGATGTCAGAGCCCTGATTGTGAACGCTAAAGACAATGTTATCATCTTGTTCATCGACGCAAAATTCAATAGTACTCGCCTCCGTTGCAAAATTAATAGCATTACTCAGTACATTCACAAAAATTTGATGCAAGCGCTTTTCATCAGCAGAAATAGAATTTAAGGAAGGAGAAATTTGTTGTAAAAGCGTAATATGCCGTCCATTAAGGCGATCTTCTACACGTGCTACTGCTTGTATCATAGCATCGGCAATGTTAACCGATTTTATGTCCAACTCCATAATGCCTGCATCAAGGGTAGCAAGATCAAGAATATCGTTAACAATATTTAAAAGAGTTCCTGATTCTGAATGAATGTGTTCAAGATATTCTTGTTGACGTTCATTGATAGAGCCGAAAATTTGATCACGTAAAATATCGGAAAATCCAATAATATTTGTGAGAGGTGTGCGCAATTCATAAGAAACATGTTGGACAAATTCATTACGCAAACGATCAGCACTTTCTAATGCTTCATTTTTTTCTTGAAGAGCACGCGCAACATGGACAGTGTCCGTAACATTCACAAAAGTAAGCATCGTTTGTCCATTAGGAAGAGGGACCAGAGTATAGTCAATAATCATATCATTTTTAAGATCTATACGACCTGAAAATGTTTCACGTTTTTCAGCAAAACCGGTAATGAACTTGGTAAATTGATCCCATTCTTGCCCCAAGGTTAAGGCTGAACAATGGCTTTGTAACTGTGTAATATGGGTTCCTTCTACCAGTAAATTATAAGGAAGAGACCACAATTTCGACAAGGCAGGATTCGATAAACGAAGGCGTCCATCAGTACCAAAAACAACCACGCCTTCGGAAAGTTTATCAAGTGTTTCACCTTGTATTTTAATAAGTGTATTATAACGGCGTTCAAGATCAATTTTTTCTGTAAGGTTTTCGTAAAGCCAAGTGACACCTCCTTGTGGATGAGGGTTCGAGACAACACGCACCGTACGCCCATCTGGAAGATTCCAAATTTGTTGGTTCGATTCTGTTTGCCAATAGGCTTTTAAAAGTTCTTCTTTCCATGCGCGCCAATCAGGGTGTTCAGCAATGAGCCCCTTTTCACGTAAACGTTCAAGAAACAATGTATGGCTTGGTTCACTTTCTAAAAAAGAACTCTCCAACGGCCATAAAATTTTAAAAGCATGATTACAGAATTTTAATTTTTGGTTTGTATCAAAAATGGCTACAGCTGTTGAAATTTGGTCAAGTGTTTCACAATGGCTTTGAAGAACATATCTTAATTCATGAGCAAGATTTTCATATGCGCTGTCATCACGTGCAAAAGCTGCCATCCCTTCAGCTGTTGTAATACGTGTGAGATGAAAACGATGCCGTTCTCCACCAATAACCGTATGAACATGTTCTTGAAAAATTGTTTCTGTTTCATCTGTTTTGCGTTGTGTATTTTCATTGAAAAGATCCCCCACGTCATCACTGTCTTCACGAAAGTCTGTTATTTCTCTAAAGGTGCGATTGATAAAACAAACTTTTCCTTCACAATCTTTTATCCATACGGGCTCTTGAATAAGATCAAGAAGATTACGCTGCATTCTCAGTTCAGTAAGAAGACGGGCGATATCTTTCTGTAAACGAGCATTTTCACTCTGTTGTTTTGAGATATCTTGAAAACGAGCAATAGCGACTGTTCCTGCGATGACTCCTGTAACTTGTAGCAGTACATTGTTTGTGGTGGTGATAGAAAGATCAAAAGGGTGACATTTACAACGTAGTTGAGTCAATGTATAATCAAGTTCTCGCAGAGAATTTTCTTCAACCCAGAGCTCAAAACGCTGAAAATCTTTCTGATCAATTCCTATTTTTTGCAATGCAGAAAGGGCACCAACGACACGGGGTAAGGTTGTTGGATTCTCCCAAATAAGGAGGAATTGCTCGGTTTCTTCTAGAAGCCATTCATAATATTTAAGTTTTTCAGAAAAATTTGCCTGAATTATCTTCAAAGTCTTCTGTGCAGTTTTTTTTGCACGCATGATAACAGCTAGGCACGTGAGAAGTAAGGCACAAGAAATTCCTCCACACAGCGCTAAAAGCAGCCATGGACCATTCGGCAAAGTGAAGAAAAATGGTAAATAACCTTCCAATGACTGAGCAACAGCGCATGTTGGAGAAAAAAAGAAAAAAAGGCAAAATATATACGTATATATTCGGATCATTTTTTGAGCTTTTTCTTTGGGGTTATAGTCACCAAAGCTGCGCACGATATCTTTCCCTTTTTTAACCCAAGGAAACGTATTAGTAACGGTAATGGTTTGGTTTATAAGGTCCTTGTGGTGAGACTCCAATATAAGCGGCTTGTTCTTCTGATAAAACACTTAATTTTATTCCTAACCGATCAAGATGTAGACGTGCTACCTTTTCATCAAGATGTTTAGGCAAAACAGTGACTTCATTTGTATAGTGTTCTGCACGGGTAAAAAGTTCAATTTGCGCTAAAACTTGATTAGTAAACGAGGCTGACATGACAAAAGAAGGATGCCCAGTCGCATTCCCGAGGTTTAACAAACGTCCTTCAGAGAGCAAAATGATGCGTTTTCCATCGGGAAAGGTGATCATATCAACTTGTGGTTTAATATTTGTCCATGGCAAATTTCTAAGGGCAGCGACTTGGATTTCGTTATCAAAATGACCAATATTTCCAAGAATACACATATCCTTTACTTGTCGCATATGATCTAAACGAACAACATCTTTATTGCCTGTTGTCGTGATGATAATATCAGCACTGGAAGCAGCATCATCCAAATTAACAACTTCATAGCCATCCATAGCGG
This sequence comes from Bartonella sp. AD24XZML, assembly GCF_042196485.1. Lineage (NCBI taxonomy): Bacteria > Pseudomonadati > Pseudomonadota > Alphaproteobacteria > Hyphomicrobiales > Bartonellaceae > Bartonella > Bartonella sp. AD24XZML. The sequence continues at coordinate 88,219 of NZ_JBHIQH010000006.1, forward strand.
CTTGAAGAGCGCAGATAGGATCAATTTCTGTTACTTTAACACGAGCCCCAGCACCAGAAAGAGATGCTGCTGAACCTTTTCCTACATCACCATAACCACAGACAATGGCAGTTTTACCAGCGATCATCACATCTGTTCCACGTCGAATACCATCGACCAATGATTCTTTACATCCATATTTATTATCAAACTTTGATTTAGTGACGCTATCATTAACATTAATAGCAGGAAAATGTAGAAGTCCTTCTTTTTGTAACTGATAAAGACGGTTTACACCTGTTGTGGTTTCTTCGCTTACACCTTTAATCGCTGCGCGCTGTCGTGTAAAAAAACCTGGCGTTGCATCCATACGCTTTTGTATTTGTTTGAAAAAAATTTCTTCTTCTTCTGTTTTGGGATGCGATAAAATATCTTTATTTTGTTCTGCACGACTTCCCATTAAAATATAGTTTGTGGCGTCAGCTCCATCATCTAAAATAAGATTGGAAGGATTACCATCTGGCCATTGGAAGATTGCATCTATATAAGTCCAATATTCTTCCAATGTTTCACCCTTAACGGCAAATACAGGAATGCCAGTTGCGGCGATAGCTGCTGCTGCATGGTCTTGCGTAGAAAAAATATTGCTAGAGCTCCACCGTATATCGGCGCCAATCGCTTTTAATGTTTCAATTAAAACAGCTGTTTGAATTGTCATGTGCAATGAGCCAGAAATACGCGCTCCGCGCAAAGGTTGACTGGAAGAAAACTCCTTACGACAAGCCATCAAACCAGGCATTTCTGTTTCAGCAATATCAAGTTCTTTACGACCATAAGCGGCAAGTGCAATATCTTTGACAACAAAATCTTGAGCTGCCATTCTTCATTCCTTTAAAATAAGTTTTTCCAAGACGGTAGGAGAAATTAAAAAAAAATGCAAGACAAGAAGAGGACTTCTTTATGTGAAAAAGCTCTTTTAAAATCTCCATAAATTTGTGCAACAAATATGCATTTATGGATCTGAGTAGTGATGTTACTGACAGAATAGGAGATCTTCATGATAAGTCTTATTATATAAACAAAATTCTATCCTTTTCACGTAACTTTAAAGCTTTTAAAAGTCTCCAGAGGGAATACCTTTTAAATAATAAAAATGGTGCATTGCTTTACAGTTTTTATATCGATTTTTATGGGATAATATCGAAAGTAGTATACTCGTATTCTACTCACTTATGCGGTTGTTGAAAAAGGAAGAATTACTATAATCTCATGACTAAGCTTTTTAGCAAAATAATATAAATGCAAAGCCATAGATTATCTGTTTATGGATAGGCAGTTCAGAATCGGTTCTTTAGGATTCCAATGTTGCACCTGCTCTTGGATAAAGACAGTTTATAAGAAGTACTTTTCTCCTGTTTTCAACGATTTTTATCAAAAGACTATAGATATACGATTAAACATTTTTTGTGATACTGAATAGAGTATTTAAAATGTAAAAACATCACTCTATTGAATACTCTGATTTTAAAACCGCTAACGACGCGCTATGAATTATAAATCAAATAATTAACTTAGTTTTGGAAGAATTTATTCTAGACGAGTAGGTTTTGGGAAAATTGACCATGTGGACGAAATCGCCAGAGATAACTTGGCAAGAATGCTGCCATTGCTCTGGGGGTAATACCTACACCTTCTAAAGTATATCCATTCTCTATAGCTTCTTTAGAAACAATGTTATCCATTTGCAAAAAACGTATCTGATTGACTGTTACGAGTGTTGGTACAAAAGGCAATTTACCGATAGTTCCCAAAATTCCTCCAATCAATAGACCAGCAGAAAGAGGCATGGATAGGATTGTTTTTTTACGGTGAATAATTTTGAGTATATTTTCAAGAGTATTTTGAAAGGTGATAATCTGGGGACCACCAAGATCATAATTTTTTCCCCAAGCAACCTGTCCATCTAAAGCGCGCGCGATAAACTCAGCAACGTCACCAACATACACGGGTTGCAATTTGCTTTGCCCACCCCCAAAAAGAGGCATAATTGGTAAAAAACGTGACAAATCTGCTAAGGTGTTAAAAAAACAATCCTCTGGTCCAAAGATAACGGATGGACGGATAATAATTGCTTGAGGATGCTTGTTATGAACGATTTGTTCACCCATAAACTTAACACGTGCATAAAGACATGAAGCATTCTCGTTAGCCACAAGTGCTGACATATAGATGAGTGGAATAGCAGCTTGTGCTGTTAATTCAGCAACATTGTAAGCACCATCAATTTGTGTGTTTTTAAAATTCGATTGATTTGCTTGTTTTAAGCTACCAGGTAAAAACACTGCCGCATCAGCTCCAAGCAACGCGCGTGCAACAGAGGCACGATGCTTGATATCCGTTTTAAGCATTTGGGTTTGTCCTACTTCTCCTATTTGGAGCATGTAATAAGCTTTTTGTGGATAACGAACAGCGATACGAACGCGATATCCCCGCTTAGTCAAAGTTTCAACGACATGTCGTCCTACAAAACCAGATCCGCCAAAAACAGTAATAAGTTTAGGATGTTGATAAAGTGCACAATCAAGTTGCATGATTAAAAAGTCTATCTTTCAAAGCTTTAAAATAATCAATTTCTAGCATGGAGGTGTTTTATTGTCACGTAAAATATCTCCCGCAAGATAAAGGGAACCACTAATAAGGACAATTGCCTCTTTATATTCGGCTCTAATCTTATGCAAAGCATCTTGTAGATGTGCTTGTGGAGTAGCAAAGATTCCTGCTTTTTGCGCTGATTCAGCTAATTTTATTGGAGAGATATTGGCATTATTGTTAATTAGCGGTATCGTATATATTTTATCGACAAGGTTCACTAAGGAACGAAAATAACCGACAGCATCTTTGGTATTGAGCATGCCAGCAATCATAATAATAGGACGATCTGTTTTTTTTCTCCATTGTGTAAGTTCTGCTGCAATAACTTTTCCAGCAGCAGGATTGTGACCACCGTCTAACCATAAATCAATATTAGGAGACAGTTGATCAACCAAATGTCCTTGGATAAGATGTTGCATCCGTGCGGGCCAATAGATATTTTTCAAAGCATCATTTATGGCTTGTTCTGAAAGTTGAAAGCCCGCTTGATAGACTGCTTCAAGAGATGCGCCAGCATTGGCAATTTGGTGGCCTCCAATAAGGTTAGGAAGGGGAAGATCCATGAGACCTTGATTGTTTTGAAAAACCATACGTCCATGTTCTTTATAACTTTGATAATCTTGATCAAATAGAGAATAAGGTGCTTTATTTTTATCGGCAAGGGGTATTAAAGTAGCAAGAGTTTCTTCATAATTTTGCTTCCCGATGACTACTGGAACGTTTGGTTTGATAATTCCCCCCTTTTGAAAAGCGATTTGAGCAATTGTGTTTCCAAGAAAGTTCTCATGATCATAATCGATGGGCATAATAAGCGATACAGCTGGTTTGTTAATGACATTGGTAGCATCAAAACGTCCTCCCAATCCAACTTCTAAAATGACAACATCAGCTGGATGTATACTAAACAGCATAAAGGCAGCGGCTGTAAAAATTTCAAAAATAGTAATCGGCTCTTGACGATTTACTTTTATAATTTCACGGATTGTCTCAGCCAATTGGTTTTCTGTAACAAGTTGACCACCTCCTTTTTGACCTATCCGGCAGCGTTCATTCCAGTTGACGAGATGAGGTGAGCTATAGACATGAACGCAGTATCCTGCACTTTCTAAAAGAGCACGGCAAATTGCTGAGGCAGATCCTTTGCCATTTGTTCCAGCGATGTGAATAATAGGGGCAAGTTTTAAATGTGGATTACCAAGACGCTCTAAAAGGTGAATAATACGCTCTAAAGAAAGATCAAATTTTTTCGGATAATTTTTTAGTAAATCATCTACCACCTTTTGTATTTGGCTTTGTTGCATAAATTTAAGCTGCTTTTGTTGTAGAAAGCGATGTTTGAGAGTCTGTAGGAGATGGATCGGAAGGGTTAAAAACAGCAGGGCGTTTCATCATCAAACGTAAAAGACGCGCAATCGTTGTTTTCATTTCTAAACGTGATACAACCATATCAATCATACCATGTTCGAGCAGATATTCACTACTTTGAAAACCTTCTGGTAGGGTTTCGCGTATAGTTTGTTGAATCACGCGTGGACCAGCAAAACCAATCATAGCGCCAGGTTCGGCAATGTGAATATCACCAAGCATGGCGTAAGAAGCAGTAACACCACCGGTGGTTGGATTAGTCAGCACAACAATATAGGGAAGTTTTGCTTCTTTCAACATTTCAATCGCTACAGTTGTACGAGGCATTTGCATCAACGAGAGCGTTCCTTCTTGCATGCGTGCGCCACCAGAAGCAGAAAAAAGAACCAGCGGACGCCTTTCGGCAATGGCAGTATCAAAAGCTTTGATAATAGCTTCTCCTGAAGCCATACCGAGTGATCCACCCATAAAGGCGAAATCTTGAACGGTTGCAATGATTGGTAAGCCTTCAATCGTACCACGTGCACTTAAAATATTATCATCAACACCAAGTTTAGAACGATAATCTTTTAACCGGTCAATATAGCGTTTTTCGTCACGAAATTTTAAAGGATCTGTTACAACTTTTGGATTTTCAAGAGCTGTATAAACGCCATCATCAAAGAAATGCATGAGACGATTTTTAGCGCTGATACGCATATGATGGCCAGAATTGGGAGCTACAAATTGATTAGCTTCCAGATCTTTATGGAAGATCATTTCACCATTGGTAGGATCTTTAATCCATAGATTTTCTGGAATTTCACGGCGCCCCAATATAGAGTTAATTTTAGGACGAACATAATTTGTAATCCAGTTCATCTTTATAACCTTCCTTTAAATATTACACATCTTTCGCATGATTTGAAAGAATATGAACCTAAGCAGTCACATTTGCTTTACCGATGGAACAAAGGAGTCTATTTAATACTTTTATCAGTGTACGTATAGCTTGTTTTTTAACTTTTTAATTTTCCAATATCATAACAATCATATCTATGAAGAGTATTCTCTATAACAAATTTCTCATAAGTTTAAGAACTTACATGTTTTTATTTTTTTTACTTTGGTATTAAAATTCACTCCTTGCGATGGTTAACAAATCCCTTATTTTTTAATAAAAATGAATATCCAATTAATCACTTGTATCAACGGTTCTGAAGAAAAGAAACCTTATAATATAAGCCGTTAATAAGGCTAAAATAATCCATTTAAAATACTGTATAAGACGACATCATATTAGCGAAACGCTAACATCAGAGCAAGATTTTTTTCAAAAGGTTTTTTAAAGCGCGTGCTTTTCACAATTAAAATAGAATACGCTCAAAATACCATTATATTACTCATTTACGTGTTTATTTTACACAGATATCTTTCAATAATTTCCAAAACTCTCTTATGAAGAGTATACACTCTCCATGAATGGTATAAAAGACATTATGCTATCCGTTTTTACTGAAATAGAAAGTACAAAGCGGCACCATCATATTCTTTTTCAGTTTTCAATACGACGATAATGTTTGCATTAAGAGGATTCATACAAAGATATTTCACGCCTTTTTGAAAGTACTTTTATCCGCACACCACCTCCGTTTATAACATATTAACAAACGATTTCAATTGACCCAATATGAATAGGATTAAAATGAGAAACCCTCATAATATTTAGGTTTTTCACTTATGTTGTGAAACGATAAGTTATCATTATAAATCAATATATTGCTTTAATAAAAGATAAAGCATAAAATTTTATATTATGCTTTCTTTGGCTGGCAAGTTTTATTAACCTTAAAGTCAAGGAACACTATTTTTGTGTAATGCGTGCCATGGTCTTTTGGGAAAGCATTTTGTGTAAATATGTCATAAAGGCAGCTGCAAAAAGCGGTGTTGCTAAATTAAGAATTGGAATCGAAACAAAAAGCGCTATCAATAATCCTGCGCCAAAAACCGTTGTGTAATGAGTATGTAAAAAAGCACGGGCATCTTGTTCTGTTCGAAAACGGTAAGCCGCAAACAAGAAATATTCATGACCGAGCAAATAACCATTAATAAGATAAAAAGCAATTAAATTAATACCTGGTATGAAGAATAAAATAAAAGCAATTCCATTACCAAGAAGGCTTAAAATAACAAATTTAAAAGAAATGATAAGAGAACGCTGAAACGGCAAAGCTTGTCCAATAGGCTCGTTTGGGTACTCCTCTTTTTCAATGATTTCAGCAGCAGAGTCAATGAAAAAACCACCAATCATAGCTGAGATCGGTGCAATAAAAAAAGCCAACAAAAGAGCCAAACCAAGATTAAAAATGATAAGCATGCTAAAACCAATCCATCCCGCCCAACTAGGGAGTCCAGGAAGAATTTGAGCAATCCAGGGCCAAAAGTAAGACACAAAAAGTTGGTGCACACATAACCATAAAATGGTGAGAATGAAAAAAGTAACCCCCAATGCTTTCAGTATCATAATACGATATTGCGAGGTCAGAAGACGTTGTAAAGCACGATAAGCAGCAGTAAAAATCATAGATTAACAAACTAAGGAAAGAAGCAAAAAAAACAAGAAATATATTTAAAGTATGTACAGTGTAATTTTTTCTTTCTTTGAATTACAAGATTTTTTTTCAAGAACATTATAAAAAACAGTTAAGGTTTCTTTGTTAAAAATAAAGTTTGAATAAATAGAAATTTTGATTTTTAAAAACAAAGAAGAATTTAAAAAGTAGCTGTTGTAGAAGAAATTTTTAGTATTTTTATACATAGTGTAGATTATTGCGTTTATATGATATATTTAAAAAATTAAGGAATAAGAACTATTTTGGAGAAAAGTTGTTTACTTCTATTTATTCAGTAGAGTTATCTAACTTCGTTTATCTAAGTGTTTAATTGTTTTGCACAATTCCTAAAATTCTGTACTTTTCTACTATTTGGCGGCATGCTTTTGTCTCTCGCTTTCAAAAAATGAGTTCAATGGAATAGGGGTAACGTAGTAGCTCCGTAGATATTCTAATTTTGGGCAACAGAATGATTAATATGATAGAAGTGGAAAAAATAAGCTTAGGCGATTGACCGTCCGATCCCATAGAAGAGCAGTTTTTTGAGAAGAAGCAAAGAAAGGGAGAAACCACGGATGCTTAAAAATGATGAGATTTTGAATTTTAAAAGCTATAAGTGCAATGAGGTAAGAATTCATTGAAACACTTTTCATACAAGTGGTGCACTGTATCAAATAATTTTTAGATAATAACACCACTAATTTATTGAAGAGAATTGATCATTTTCAACTTGAATAAGAATCCAAAATATAGAAATATTCTTTAATTTCAAAGACTCTATTAAACATCAAAAAATTATTTACGTACACATTATAGGCGAGACCAATGTATGGATACAAAGCTTTCAATAAAGGAATAAAAATGCTTCTCATGAAACATCACAATGTGAGGATATCATGGATAAAATTCTAGTTTTTGTGGTCTTGGTATTCTGGAGAGAGGACACACACATTTAATTTTAAAGACCGATCACTGAGAAAAATAATAAAGGCTTCAGTTTCATAAACTTATAGACAGTGGTGCAGTGAATTTTGTCTACACTCTTTATAAGCGTCAGTGTGAGATATGCTTCAAATTGCATTGAGATATTATAATATCATTGATTTATACATTATTTTTCATAGCGAATAAGAGCTCAAAATAAAGTTTTCATATTTTCTCATTAGCTGCTCTCATCATGAAACAATCAAAATCATTTATTTGCATATCATAAATATGACCGATATGTGGATAAAAACATTGAAGAAAGAAAATGCTTTTTATAAATTTTATCCATTACAAGAGCTTTGTCAAAATTGATGGTAGCCAAAGTGAATGATAGCTTGTTTTTTTTATAAGCTGGCGAGACAGTGGTGCAATAGATCCTACTTTTATGAAGGCTAGGGTGAGATAGGATTTTTTAAAAAAACATTTCCCAACGCTCATCACACCCATTTCGCAACAGCGTTTGTGAATGGTATATGGGTAAAGCTCTCGTGAATAATATAAAACTTATAGGGCATCACTAACTTTACGCTTAATAAAAAGAGCACGCTGGCACCATCATCCTCAGTGTTTGTCCGAGACAAGCCCTTGGTTCTTGAGACGGTCCATTATAAGCGCTTTTAGTTCTTTCTGAAACGTTTTGTATTCATACAGTTATCCTTGTTTACAACGTGCAAGAAAATGATTTTTATTGATTCAACATGAGAGAGATTGGGAATGAGAGAATCTTATGATATTTGGGATTCTAATTTAATATGAACAATGCGATATTATCATTATAAACCAGAAATATTATATACTAATTGAGATGGATAGACACCTATTGTCAGTTCTATTTTATAAGGTGTTTTAATATCAACGCGTTTGAAGAGTTCTTATTTGCAAAGGGGTATATTTTCCTCATGAGGAGTAGGTATTTTGGGGGCAAAAAATGATACAATCACGTTTGCTAATTTTTGCGCTACGTGTTGTTTACTCATATGGGGCCATTGTTCAACTTTTTTTCTACTTACGAGATAAACTTGATTTGTATCAGCGCCCATGACACTTGTACCATCTAGTTGAAGAGAAATATCATTAGCAAGAATGAAATCAGCTCCTTTTTCAACACATTTTTTTTGTGCATTGGCAATGATATCACATGTTTCAGCAGCAAAACCAATGACCAATGAGGGGCGGTTTGGAGCGTGTCCAATCGTTGCTAAAATGTCAGGATTTTCAACCATATGAAGGGATGGTGGTATTTTATGAGCATTCTTTTTAATTTTGTGTAAAGACTGCGTTTGACTGCGCCAGTCACAAACAGCGGCAACAAAGATAGCACCATCAGCAGGCAATGCGGTTTGAACGGCTTGTAACATCTGTTGTGCTGTTTCAACATGAATGGTTTTTACTTCTTGTGGGTCTGCGAGATTAACAGGTCCACAAATAAGTGTTACTTTTGCACCCAAATGTGCAAGAGCGGTTGCGATGGCATGACCTTGTTTACCTGAAGACCGATTAGCAATATAACGCACTGGATCAATTGGTTCATGAGTAGGGCCAGAGGTAACGATGAAATGGCGGTCAGAGAGAGGTTTTTCATGCACATTCAAAAGATTCTCTATGGTAGCGACAATAGTTAAAGGTTCGCTCATGCGTCCATATCCCATCTCGTCACGTTCAGCCATATTTCCGATTTCTGGTCCGATGATATGAACGCCATCTGCGCGCAATTGTGCAACATTGCGAATAGTGGCTGGATGCGTCCACATGGACGGATTCATAGCGGGTGCAATCAAGAGTGGACAGCGTGCCGCTAAAAGAATGCAATTAGCCAGATCATCTCCTATGCCATTGGCTATTTTTGCAATACGGTTGGCTGTAGCAGGAGCTAAAATAATCAGGTCAGCATCACGTGCTAATCGGATATGTCCGATATCGTGTTCTTCTTCGTGTGAAAATAAATCAGTATATACAGTACCACCGCTTAAAGCTTCAGCGACTAAAGGCGTAATAAATTTTTGCGCTGCTTTTGTCATCACAACTTTTAAATGTGCTCCACGTTCTTGTAAACGGCGAATCAAATCAAGTGCTTTATAGGATGCAATACTTCCACCAATAATAAGAAGGAGAGATTTTGATTTCAATGATTGCATTTCAACAGCGCTAGCATGAAGGGGTTGTGTGGTGAGAAGAGAGGGATTGCTCAAAAGGCGCCGGACTTCTTCTTCCATAGAAATACCATTTTGCGCGGCGCGTATGCGCAAAGCTTCTTTGGTTTCAGGAGACAGGTTACGAATGGTAATACTGGCCATAAAATACCTCCAAGAAATAAAATGATTGCAATGATTTCATTGTTGATATTTTTAGCATATTAAGGAGATTAGAAAAGATGAAAAAAGTAAAAAGTAAGACAAGCGCAACAAAGTGCAATGATGAAAAGACTATAACGACCATAACGGTTTCTGTGACTTTGTTCTACAGCAAGTTGTTTGAGGGTAGCAGGAGAAAGATTAAAACCTGTTTTTCTCATTTGATTGAAATCTTCTTCTATTCGTTGGAAATTTTGAACCAATTGTGGTGTTTTGCGTGCCAGCGAAAGGAGAGCTTGTGCTCCTTCACTAAAGTCTTTTGCAACGCCTACGGGTCCTAAATTTTTACTAATCCATTCTTTGACAACGGGTTCAGAAGCTTTCCACATATTAAAAGTGGGGTCTAATGTGCGGGCAACGCCTTCCACAACAACCATCGTTTTTTGCAACAATAAAAGTTCAGGTCGCGTTTGCATGTCAAATAATTCAGTGACTTCAAACAATAAAGTGAGCAATTTAGCCATGGAAATGCTTTGTGCTGATTGTCCGTGAATTGGTTCGCCAATAGCGCGGTTGGCTTGCGCAAAGCTTTCAATATTATGGTGTGAAGGAACATAACCTGCTTCAAAATGGGCGCGTGCAACTCGATGGTAATCGCGGGTAATAAAGCCATAAAGGATTTCAGCAAGGAAATGCTTTTCTTTTTTGCCAAGCCTTCCTGTAATGCCTAGATCAACAGCAACAATACATCCTTTTTCATCTACAAATAAATTACCAGGATGCATATCGGCGTGAAAAAAACCATCACGCAGTGTATGACGAAGAAAAGATTGAATAAGCGTAATAGCAAGCGCCTTCAAATCAAATCCTGCTTCTTTGAGTTTGGAAGTTTCGGATATTCTTATACCATCAATCCATTCCATTGTAAGAACATTACGTCCTGTCCGTTCCCAGTCAATACGTGGAACCCGAAAGCCTGTATCATGTTGAATATTTTCAGCCATTTCAGATATAGCTGCTGCTTCTAGGCGTAAATCCATTTCAAGCCGTGTTGTTTGTGCTAAAGTATCCACCACACAAACAGGACGAAGCCTTCGAGAGGCAGGGATATAGCGCTCTTGCAAATGAGCAATGAGATAGAATCCTCTAAGATCTTTAGAAAAACGTGCTCTGATATTGGGACGAATAACTTTTACAGCACATTTTTTCTTATGGCCAGTTTCATCACTGTATTCAGCTGGATGAACTTGAGCAATAGAAGCGGCGGCAATGGGGGGATAAAAATTTACGAATAAATCATCAATAGAGCGACCAAGAGAACTTTCAATTTGAGCAATAGCGGCGGTGCAAGAAAATGTTTGGACGCGATCTTGTAGTTGTGACAAATCTTCCGCAATATCACGGCCGACAATATCAGGCCTTGTTGCAAGAAATTGACCAAGTTTTATGTAAGAGGGTCCAAGCTTATTAATGGCATATGAAATATTTTCAGATCGCTGTTTTTTTTTCGTTTTACGTCGTGCTAATGCACTCGCTATACGATGACATAGCGCTGGAAATCCTTGAAGATCATCATGAGGAAGAGCACTTAAAACACCTTCACGTGTTAAAACCCATCCTGCACGCATCAATTGAAAGTAAGGGGAAATTTGCACCATTTTTAAATTTTCCAACCTGAATGCAGCGCTGCAATCGCACCGGTGAGATTGCGGTACGATACCCGCGAAAACCCCGCATGCTTGATCATATGGGAAAAATCATCTTGCTTAGGAAATTTGCGGATAGATTCAACCAAATAACGATAAGCATCGCCATCATTTGCGATAAATTGACCCAGCTTAGGGATAGCATGGAAAGACCAAAGATCATAAATTTTATCGAGCCAAGGCATCTCGACATTTGAAAATTCTAAACATAAGAAACGTCCACCGGGCTTTAAAACACGAAAAGCTTCTCTAAGAGCTTGATCAATATGAGGAACATTGCGAATTCCAAAAGCAATCGTGTAAGCGTCAAAGCTTCGATCTTCAAAAGGTAGATTTTCTGCATTGGCTTCAACAAAATCAATCAGAGGGGCAAGACCATTTTTTTGTGCGCGTTTTTTGCCAACGCTGAGCATTGAGCCATTAATATCAAGCACCGTAGCATGGGCTTTTTGGCGTGAAGCATTAAGAATACGAAAAGCAATATCACCTGTACCGCCAGCGACATCAAGAACTTTCCAATGAGAAAGTGCTGGTGGGGAAAGCCAAGCAATCATGGAATTTTTCCACACACGGTGTAGCCCTAAGGATAAGATATCATTCATCTTGTCATAATTTTCAGCAACAGAATGAAACACACCATCCACCATGAATTGTTTTTGTGTTTCATCTACTCTTGTAAAACCAAAAGAGTGCTCCATGCCACCCTTGGTTCCTACACGTTTTGTTTCAATTGCCATGTATATGATCTTCCTTATTTTTCTTTTATCGTAAAGAAATAGAGAGGGAATGTTCAACTACGAAAAAACAACGTATAAAACTACGACGTTTACACAGCCAAAAACAGAAGAGTACCTTTAGATATCAAGATTGGCAACGCTTAAGGCATTGTCTTGAATAAAAATACGTCTAGGTTCAACTTCATCACCCATGAGACGAGAAAAGAGTGAATCTGCATCGGTTGCATCATTAATTTTTACTTGTAAAAGAGAACGTGCATTGGGATCAAGCGTTGTTTCCCAAAGTTGTTCAGCATTCATTTCCCCAAGACCTTTATAACGTTGAAGAGTAACACCTTTTTTACCGTTTGTAAAAATGCTCTCTAAAAGGCTCATAGGACCAAAAATACGCTCTGTTTTATCTTTGCGACGTAAAAGAACAGGAGGATGATATATGTCGATAAAATTTTGGGAAATGCGATCAATTTGGCGTGCATCAGTTGAATTTATAAGTCCCACATCAAGCGTAACAACATCTTTAACACCACGCAAAATACGCTCAAAACATAAACTTCCATCTGCTGTATATTGTCCACTCCAACCTTGTTCCATATCATCAGCAATCAGATTAAGGCGGTGTGCTGTAGTATCTGCTATTTTTTGCGCTTTTTCTTGTGTTGCAAAGACTTCAAGATTAAAAGCGCCAGCAATTGCTGCTTGTTCAACAATATTACGGTCATAACGGGTATGAAGACCATTTAAAAGTTGACGTAATATACGAGCATCTTTAGCGAGTTGATACAAATCAGCCCCTGCACGAACTTCTCCCGTTGAAAGCTCAAGCGTTGTTTCTTCTAATCCAGTATCGATCAAGAATTCTTCAAACGCTGCTTCATTTTTAATATATTGGGAAGATTTTCCACGCGACACTTTATAAAGAGGAGGCTGAGCAATATAAAGATGTCCACGTTCAATCAACTCGGGCATTTGTCTAAAAAAGAAAGTGAGCAGCAGAGTACGAATATGGGCTCCATCAACGTCCGCATCTGTCATGATAATAATCTTATGATAACGTAATTTATCCGGTGAAAATTCATCTTTACCGATAGACGTTCCAAGAGCTGTAATAAGTGTTCCAATCATATCAGATGAGAGCATGCGGTCGAAACGTGCTCGTTCAACATTGAGGATTTTTCCACGAAGGGGTAAAATTGCTTGATTTTGACGTGAGCGCCCACTTTTTGCTGAACCGCCAGCCGAATCCCCCTCGACAATAAAGATTTCTGATTTTGCGGGATCTCGTTCTTGGCAATCGGCAAGCTTTCCTGGTAGAGAAGTGATATCAAGCGCCCCTTTTCGTCTTGTGAGTTCACGTGCTTTGCGTGCTGCTTCACGTGCTGTTGCAGCTTCTACCACTTTACTAATGAGAAGTTTTGCTTCATGAGGATGTTCTTCCAGCCATATTGAAAGACCTTCATTGACCAAACTTTCAACAATAGGGCGCACTTCAGAAGAGACTAACTTATCCTTTGTTTGTGAAGAAAATTTTGGATCAGGAACTTTGACAGAAAGAATAGCTGTTAATCCTTCACGGCAGTCATCACCGGTTAAGTTCACTTTTTCTTTTTTAGCAATACCTGAAGATTCAGCATAGCCATTAATTTGGCGTGTAAGGGCACTTCTAAAACCTATCAAATGCGTTCCACCGTCACGCTGAGGGATATTATTGGTAAAACACAAGACCTTCTCATGATAGGAATCATTCCACCACAGGGCAACATCAACGCTCATACCATCCTTTTCACTTGCAATATAAATAGGAGTATCAAGCAGAGCTTTTTTTGATTGGTCAATATATTTCACAAACTCTATTAATCCACCTTCATAATGCAATTCAACGGATTTAATATCAGCATGACGCTCGTCAACAAGAAGAATATAAACCCCAGAATTTAGAAAGGCTAATTCCCGTAAGCGGCGCTCCAAAATTTCAAAATCAAACTCAACCATAGTAAAGGTTTCAGAGCTTGGTAAAAATCTAATTTCTGTTCCACTTTCTTGATCGCAATCGCCAACAACTTTTAATGGAGCATCAGCTACCCCATGGGTAAATGATATTTCATGAATTTTACCATTGCGTTTGATTTGCAATTTAAGCCAAACGGATAATGCATTCACAACAGAGACGCCAACACCGTGTAATCCGCCTGAAACTTTATAAGAATTTTGATCAAACTTTCCGCCGGCATGAAGCTGTGTCATAATAACTTCAGCTGCAGAAATACCTTCTGTTGGATGGATATCTGTCGGAATTCCACGTCCATTATCACGAACAGAACAAGAACCATCAGCATGGAGTGTGACGTTTACAAGAGTTGCATGACCGGCTAAAGCTTCATCGATAGCATTGTCTACAACTTCATAGACCATATGATGTAACCCCGATCCATCATCAGTATCACCGATATACATACCAGGACGTTTGCGTACAGCATCAAGACCTTTGAGAACTTTGATAGAAGCGGCATCATAGTTATTGCTTTGTGCTGGTGAGGTTATTTCATCACTCATAAGTTAGTCCATTCCTGTGTTCAATTTACAATATTTTATCCGCTTTTTTTAAAGCTCAATGTTCTGATCAGTTATTTATGGAATAACCACATTAAATATTTACCGTATATCAGATCTAGATTCAATATCTGTCGATATATAATGGAGAGAATGATAAAATGATAGTGTACTGTTATGCTGTAAAACACTAGGGCGGTGATATAAGGCGAATAAACACTTATGACTTATACAAAAAGCTGTTTCATAAACGATGCTATTTACTTTGTTTATTTTTGCATATACGTTCTGTTTCAGAATTAGTTATGCATTTTGTGTTACACTAATAAAGGTCTCACTTGTTTTATCCATAAATCAATTTTTCAATCCTAATTCTACCATATATTTAAAACAAAAGTTGCGAGCTCTCTAAGCAGTTCAAACTTTTGTATGTTAGATTGAGGCGAAAATATTATGTATATTGGTTTGTGTCATCTTTAAAATGTGAAAAAAGCTTCATTTGAGGAAAATATAAATGCGTAAATGTAAAAACATGTTTCCACGATCATCTTTATATTCAACTTTACAATTTAAAAAACGTCTTACGGTGATGTTTTTGAATAATGAGGGTAATGACGCATTATCTTACGCTTTTGTTTCTTGTATTCTGGTGAGGTTGCATCGCTCATTCAAAACAAAACGCCATTGTACTGTTTATTCACGCGCTTTTTTAAGGAGCATCTCTCAATGTTCCCAAACTCATTTTACAACGATATTTGAATAGTATAACGCAAAATACCCTGTGAATACTACAAGATTTATGTCCCCCATCTTTCCCATCGTGACAATAAAGTGCAAATCAGAATCATCATTTTATTTTTCAGCTCTTAAATGTTGGTGCAACCTTAATGTTGAGAAAACCCTCGGCATTTGAGGGGTGTTTTTACTCTTTTCTTCAATAGTATCTATATACTTCCCAGGTTGTGATACGCAAGGAAATGGTCTTAATATTTTAAGGTACGCGGGATATTTTGATAAAATAAAGTGTACCACTAAAGTATATACAGCTTATTTCTTATATTAAAAAATTAAATCGCTTTTCTCTAAAATTACTTTTTATATATTCATTTTGGAAAATTAACATCAGAAATCTAAGCATTTTCAATGGTTTCAAAAATAGCAAGAATTTTATTTATTAAACGCCAGATATTTTGGTGAAGTGCGTTAGATAATAGTTAAGAAGTGTTGTATCTTAGTTTTGAAAAATGGGGGAGAGATTTTGAAAATAAAAAAATCTATATATGTGAAACATCTTCAATTGCGTTTACAGTACTTTTTATTCAATAATCCATACAATATTTTTATTCGTATTTTATTTGTAGCAGGGGGGGTTCTATTTTCCTCTTACGCAGAAGCTGAAAGGCTGCCTTCTTTTTTTGATTCGCATGAACATTTGGTACAACCTGATACAACGGATATCTTTCGTTTGCGTTTTGTAACAAGTTTTGATTTTCCTCCTTTTAATTTTATTGATCAATCGGGGTATCTTGCAGGTTATAATATCGATTTATTGCGCGCTATTTGCTCAAAATTAAAATTAGAGAAGCTTTGTGAAATAGAAGTGATTCCTTGGAAAGAGCTTGTAGAACATGTTAAAAATGGTGGTGCAGAAGTCATTATTGCGGGTTTAAAAGAAACAAGTAAAACCCAGCAAGATCTTGTTTTTACAAAGTCATATTTGCGCTTTCCAGCGCGATTTGTTGCTTCTCGACGTTTAAATCTCGATGAGCCAATAAGTGATCAATTGATACATTTAACCAGTGGTGTTTTGTCTAAAAGTGTTCACGAAAAACTCTTTCAACATTATTTTCCTAAAGCCAAATGGCAAGGGTTTAAAAAGAGAGAAGAGCTCTATAAAGCATTACAAGAGCGTAAAATTGACCTTATTTTTGATGATGGATTTGCTTTATCATTATGGTTCAAAAAACAAAAATCTGTTGATTGCTGCCATTTTGTTGGGGGGGCATATATGGCGCCACAGTTATTGGGGCAAGGAATGCAGCTTGCTGTTGCAAAAAAGAATGAAAAATTGGTTGATATACTCAATTATGCGCTGAAATCTCTAGAAGAGGATGGTAAACTTACAGAACTTTATTTGCGTTATTTTCCAATAAGTTTTTATTGATGAGTAGTTTTTTAATTAAGGGCTGTTAATCTTTCTGCGCCTAGTCGATAGGAAATAGCTTCTGCGAGATGATAGCGTGAAAGAGTATCTGATCCGTCAAGATCAGCAATTGTGCGTGCAACTTTGAGAATGCGATGATAAGCGCGTGCAGAGAGGTGCATTTTTTCACTCACATCTCGTAAGAGTATGGTCGCACTTTTATCAGGAATGGCAATCTGTTCTATAATTTTGGCAGGGCAATCGCCATTGGTACGAATATGATCAAACCCCATTGTTGAAAAACGTTTAGCTTGAATGGTACGGCACCGTGCGACGCGTTTGGCAACGTCACAGCTTTTTTCTGATTGTTCTGGTTGCATAAGGTCCATAGCCGTCAAAGCAGGGACATCAATCCGTAAATCAATTCGGTCAAGCAGAGGACCAGAAATACGGGACTGATAATCGATTTGACAGCGTATCCCTTTAGGGCAAACATGGTCTTTTTCGCCTGCCATACCACAACGGCAAGGATTCATTGCGGCAATAAGTTGGAAGCGAGCAGGATAGCTAATATGGTGATTAGCGCGGGCGATAACTGACACCCCACTTTCTAAAGGTTGACGAAGAGAATCAAGAACCTGTGGAGAAAATTCAGGCAATTCATCAAGGAATAACACACCATTATGAGCAAGGGAGACCTCTCCTGGTCGTCCTTTAAGCCCTCCACCAATCATTGCGGCCATGGAAGCAGAATGATGTGGGGAACGAAAGGGGCAATGAAGTGAAATGGTATTATGAACCGTTTCTCCTGTAATAGAAGCAATCAGAGAGACATCTAAAAGCTCACGGCTATCAAGAGGTGGCAAAATGGAAGGTAAGCGTTGCGCTAGCATAGATTTTCCAGCACCAGGGGGACCTACAAACAAAAGGTTATGGCGTCCAGCAGCACAAACTTCTAAGGCACGTTTGGCTGTTTTTTGTCCTTTGATTTCGCAAAGATCTGGAAGTCCAGTTTCGATAGTATATTGGCGCGGTTGTGGACGTTTTTGAATTTGGGTTCCTTTGAAATGGTTGACTATAGTGAGCAGAGTTTCTGGGGCAAGAATATTTATTTCTGCATTTGCCCATGCTGCTTCAGGTCCACATTGGAAGGGACAAATCAGTCCTTTATCGAGTGATAAAGCTGTCATGGCAGCTGGTAAAACACCATTAACAGCGGTAAGTGAACCATCCAGTGATAATTCTCCTAAAATGATATAGTCTTGAGCTACTTCGGGAGGGAGGATTCCCATAGCAAGCATTAAGCCTACAGCGATTGGCAAATCATAATGCGATCCCTCTTTAGGCAAATCAGCTGGTGCAAGATTAATCGTAATTCGTTTAGTAGGCATAGAAAGTCCACAAGCGTGGAGGGCTGCTTGTACACGTTCACGGCTTTCTGCAACTGCCTTATCAGCTAATCCAACAATAGCCATTCCTATTTTACCAGACGAAATCATAACCTGTACATCGACAGGGACTGCTTCTAGACCGCGAAAAGCAACAGTTGTAATACGTGCGATCATTTATTTATTTTCCCCCTTTAGACTTGGTAGAGACAATCATATCTATTTATAAAAATCAAGAAGCATCTCTATAGCTTTTTTTATAGAGAGAACTATATACGTGGGCAGTTTTTTAGCATTCCCATGGAAAGTCATTTGTACAAATTTAACCATGATGATATGGGACGCAATAAAACATTTATAATAAGCTAAATAAATATGTTAAGAAAAAAAGAATGAGGCTGTTCGTGTTATACAACAGTGCAGAATTTTATGAAAATATAAGGGGAGGATGACGTTATGTATCGCAGAGTGTTATTTGATGTGATAAAACGTGTAAAATGTGCAAAATGTGCAAAGTAATTATATTTACCTTTCTTATTTTTATATTATTTAAAGCGTAGTAGATGCAAAGTGTATTATAAGGTATCTGATTTTATGGTATACCAGACAAGAATTTTATTAAAATCAGGGACTGTGCGCTGTGTATTTATAGGCTTGTGTTTTGCTTTTTCTTTTCCACAGCCACTTGCTGCATTTGATTTTTTCGGCATCCCTCTTTTTGGTCAAAAGAAAACAAATTCTTCTTCACATTATGCCAAAAGTACAGAGAAATTTTATAAAGTTGATGTTGTTGCACCGCCAGGTGCACCATTAGAAGGTATAGAAATAGTTAAATCTGTTTCTTCTCTTGTTGCTGATAAAGAGAAAGCATCCGCCAGTTCTTCTGGTTTGCTCGCCAAGGCGCGTTCAGATTATCGAGCAATTCTTTCTGCTCTTTATGCTGATGGACGCTATGGTGGTGTTATTAGTATTAAAATTAATGGCTTAGAAGTCGCTGATTTAAGTCCGGTAACTCAACTTCCAGCACGGTCCAATATTGTTATTACAATTAATGCTGGTCCACAATATGTTTTTAGTATTGCAAATATTGATAAAGTAGCTCCGTTTGAAAAACGTAAAGCGCATAAAATGCCCACAATTGAAGAATTGGGCTATAAAGTTGGGGCTATTGCTAAATCTGAAACCATTTTGAAAGCAGAAAAATGGGCGATAGAAGGATGGCGGCAACAAGGTTATGCTAAAGCTAAAATTATGAAGAGTGAGGTCGTGGCTGACCATGCTGCGTTGCGTGTTGAAGGACGGATTGTTGTTGCTCTTGGACAAAAGGCTTATTATGGTCCTTTAAGTGTGCGTAATATAAGTAAGAAACCACGTGTAGATTCAGCTTATATCGCGTGGATGACCGGATTGAAACCAGGGCAGATATACGATTCTGATGCGTTAGCTAAGGCAAATGAACGTCTTGCGCGCCTTGGTGTTTTTCGTGCTATCAATATACGTGAGGCTGATACTATTAATCTAGATGGTAGTTTACCGCTTGCACTTGTTGTACAAGAACGTAAACCACGTCGTTTTGGTGTAGGCGGTAGCTATTCAACTTTAGACGGTGCTGGTTTTGAGACTTATTGGATGCATAACAATCTTTTTGGTCATGCAGAGACTCTTAAAATTGAAACAAAAATAAGTGGTGTTGGTAGCAATAAAAAGCAATCATATAATTTTAAAAATTTTGATTATCTTTTTGGTGGCACATTTGTAAAGCCCGGTGTACTCACGCCAGATACAGATTTCAGGTCAGAATTAAAAATACAACAAGATGTTTTAGAAAATTATACGACAAAAGCCATCAAAGGAAAATTAGGTATTACGCATATTTTTAATGGTAATCTATCGGGACAGGCTGCTGTAGAAGTTTCAAATGGTTATTCACGTGATATCTATTTTGGGAGCCGTAATTTTACAACAATCGGTTTCCCTAGCGGTTTGATTTACGATAGTCGTAATAATAAGTTTAATGCAACAAAAGGTTTATATGGTGAAGTTTTCATTGAGCCTTTTTATGAGATGCGTTTTAGCAACTTTGTTGCAAAAGTAACAGCAGAAGGTCGTTCTTATTGGGCGTTGGATGAAGGGGATCGTTTTGTTGTTGCTGCGCGGGCAAAGCTTGGTACAATTCTTGGGAATGATACAGCACAAGTACCCGCAAATACGCTTTTTTTTGCTGGTGGTGGGGGCTCTGTTCGTGGTTATGCTTACCGTAATATTGGTATCAAAACAGAAAATGATGGGGTTGTTGGTGGACGGGCACTTATTGAAGGGTCAGCAGAATTGCGTGTTTCTTTAAATGATAAAATAGGGTTTGTCAGTTTTCTTGATGGAGGTTTAGTAGGGGGAAAGGCGAATTTTGATTTTTCTCAAAAAATTAAATGGGGAGCCGGTATAGGAGGTCGTTATATGACGGGTCTTGGTCCTTTACGCGTTGATTTAGCCTTTCCTTTAAAGAGAGAGAAGGGTGACCCTCGCATTGGTTTTTATGTGGGTATAGGGCAAGCATTTTAATGAAAAAAGGTGTACGTTTATCAGCTTTCTTCTTTGTATTTTTGTTTTTTTGGGTGGGTGGTTTTGTTTTTGCGCAAAGAGGAGACATTCTTCCCTCTAGCGAAATGAAAACAGATGATCGCTCATGGTTTGTTTCTTTAATTGAACGAAAGCTTTCAGCGCCTAATCGTCAAGTTCGTTTACACAATATGCAAGGGACACTGTCTTCTCAAACATCAATTGATACTATTACTGTCAGTGATAAAAAAGGGGTTTGGCTTAAAATTACCAATGCTAAAATGGATTGGAATCGTCTAGCGTTGCTGAGAGGGCGGATGGATATTAACCAGCTTTCGGCAGAACAGGTTACATTTTTACGCAAACCGCAAGGCAATTCTTCTTTTGTTTCTTCCCTTGAGACGGGTAAGTTCTCTTTACCAAAATTGCCGCTTGCTCTTTCTATCAATACGCTTACAGCTCAACATGTGACATTTGAACAGAATCTTTTTGGTTTTTCTGCTGATATGTCCTTAAAAGGCAATTTCACCTTGGCTGGTGGTAATTTTGATGTCGATATAGCGGCGCATCGTTTAGATGCACCGGGTTCTTTTTCTGTTCTCACCAAGATATCTGATAGTAATCGTACAGCTCAAATTGATATTTCTGCTAACGAACCACAAAATGGTATTTTGGCGAATATTTTTAACATTGAACAACGTCCAGCATTAAGTCTCGTCGTGAAAGGTGATGGTACTTTTGATGATTTGGTTATCAAACTTTCTTTAGAGTCCGATCATCATTCTATTTTAGATGGTAATGTTATTCTTGCAAGTGTTCCAGAAGGACAGAGTTTTTCTACGAAATTAGAGGGAACACTGAGCCCTTTAATACCTGTTCAATATCGTAGTCTCTTCGAATCTGATATAACATTAAAAGCAAAGGCAAGAAGAACAAAAGAAGGTGTGACACACCTTGATCAGATGGTTATTCAGAACAAAGCAATGAATGTTATAGCCAATGCTGAAATAACCGCCGATGGATTTTTGCGACGGCTTTTTGTTGATGGCAAAATGGCTCTTGATAACGAAAAGGAGTCTGTTCATTTACCTATATCAGAAGTGCCAAAACCTGCGAATACTCTTGCTTTGAACATTGACTATGGTCGCGAAGGTCAACAATCTTGGAATGGGCGGTTGGTTGTAAATCATTTAAGCAATAAAAATATTTATATTCGCGATGCAATTTTTGATATGGGAGGAGTAAGCGAAAATCTTGATAATGCAGCTTCTCGTCATGTTGGTGTTCAGGTTAAAGGGACGCTTCAAGGGGTTAAAAAGATTAAGGGAGCATTAGTAGAAAATTTAAGCCAAGCGGTTCATGTGCATTTAGATACGGATATTGTTTCGAACAAACCAATTTTGATTCATGATCTGAGTGTTACGGCTCAGGGTTTTTCTTCTTGGTTAAAAGGGACAATGGAGAATTTTGTTTTTAAAGGCGATCTCGGTTTAAAAGCTCAAACATTAACTCCTTTGGAAGTGTTCAGTAAACAATCACTTTCTGGTAGTGCAGATATTAAAGCCAAAGGAACGATCAGTTTATTGAGTGGCATTTTTGATCTCCAATTATCAGGAATGGCTGACGATATGAAAATAGGCATGCAGTCTTTTGATCGTTTATTCAAAGGAAATACTACTCTTTCAGGTGGTGCTGCTCGAAATAGAATGGGCTTCACTTTACGTCATTTTAATTTGAAAAATCAATATACAAATATAGAGGCTAATGGTTATTTTTCAGATGAAAGCGCTAAAATGGATCTATCTGCTCAAATATCTGATTTGTCCAAATTAGACTCAAGGATAAGCGGTGCACTTACAATTCAAAGTACGGCGAGAGGGCGCAATAGCCATATAAAACTAAATACACGTGCCCATATTTCTGAAGCATTAATTGTAGGGAAGAAACTTCAAAACACAACATTTAACATAGATGCATTTGTAGATAATACAGCACCAGTTACTTCTTTAGCAGGGGTGGTAAAGGGTGAAGGAATTTTTGCTAAGAAACCTTTGCATTTATCGGCCTCTTTTGAAGATTCTCATAAAATTCGAAAACTTGAAAATATCGATATTAGAGGGGGAAGTGCAAAAATAACGGGTGATCTTTCTCAACAACTTGGCGGTTTTTTGAAAGGAGCACTGCATATTGATGCCGATGATATTTCCGTACTTTCAGCGTTATTTTTGCAGGATGGTAATGGAAAAGTAAAAGGAGATTTTATTTTTGATGAACAAAATGGCAGACAAAAAACCAATGTGAAGGCGCATGTTAACCATTTGAATTTTTCCAAGAATAAAATAAAAAAATTGGCAATAGATGTTGACATATTCGATCCTTTTGGCATGACTCAGTTTGAAGGAGTTATCAATGCAGAACATATTCAAACACCTTTGGTAATGGTCAATCGTTTAAATGCTCACGCTGATAGGAATAATGGACAAACGGTTTTTACTGTCCAGGCGATGTTGCATGATACTCTCAATGCACGGCTTTCTGGTCGTTTAATGGTTGAGGAACTTCCAGAAAGTATAAAACGAGAAGTGCAAATTGAAGCTGTAGACTTAAAACAACATACTTTTCATGCAACATTGCCGAAGCCATCTATAATTTCTTTTGATAAAGATGGAATGACAATCAATGAATTAGGAATTGCAATAAATGGGGGCAACATCATCTTAGCAGGAAATATTCAAGATACCCTGAATTTACAACTTACAATGAATGCCCTTCCTGCTACTTTAGTCAATTTGTGGAAATCCGATCTTGGAGCAGCAGGGAGTGTAACAGGGCAGGTTATGATTCGTGGTCATTTAAAAAAACCTGATATAACTTACGATATAAAAGGTGAGGGACTGACAACCGTTGCTTTTCAAGATAAAAAAATTATGCCTTTTTCTTTTTCTGCTACGGGAAACACTGTAGATCAAAATCTTACTTTGAATGCAAATTTCAAAGGAGAAGGAGTACAAGCACAAGCTCAGGGGCGTGTATCTCTAGAGAAAAATGCGCTTGATCTTCATATTAATTTGCAAAATTTATCTGCACGTTTGGCGAATGGTTTTATTGCAGGACAAGCGCTTGATGGGACAGTAATAGGTAAAGTTGATATTGATGGAACAATGAAGGATCCATCTGCTCATTTTGAGCTTTCTAGTCAAAATTTAACCGCTATGACGCATAAAGGACCGATGTCAATCAATATAAATGCTCGTGGTTCTTATAAAAAATCGACATTTCATATTGAAAATATGATAGCTACTGGAGATAAAGGATTAGATCTTTCCATCGATGGGCCTGTATCTCTTAATGGTTCAGAGGCAAAATTAAACGTTAAAGGGATAATGCCTCTTGATTTTGTTAATCTCTTATTAGCTAAGCGTGGTGCACATATAACGGGTACAGCAAGAATTGATACAGCTCTTAATGGGTCATTATCAAAGCCACAATTGATAGGAAATATTTCTATAGGCGACGGTAGCTTTTTTGATTCACAAACAAATGTAGGATTGAATAATATAACGATTGAAGGCAAATTGAAAGGTGATCATATCCTTATAGAAAAAGCTTCAGCTTCTTCGTTTGAGGGGGGAGGAATTTCTGCTTCAGGTCGTATCTCTAATGGTCTAGAGACAGATTTGATATTTCATCTTGATAATGCCAATTATAATGATGGTTCTATGATTCTGGCAACATTATCAGGTGAGATGACAATGACAGGTCATTTTTTAAATAGTCTTGTTCTTGGTGGTGATATCATCGTTGAAAAAGCTGAAGTTTTTGTTCCTGATCATTTTAAAAGTGCCAAGTTTCTTGATGTTAGAAATAAGAATTTAACTAAATCGATTCAAACAACACTTGAACGTGCTGATGTTAAGAACACGAACAAAAGCAAAAGCCGTATAGTTACACAAGAATCTTCATCTGTCGTGCTATCAAATATGCGTATTACAGCACGCAATCAATTTTTTGTACGCGGAAAAGGCTTAGATGCTGAACTGGGAGGACGCATTAATCTAGCAGGTCCATTGAATGATGTGCATCCAGTTGGTGAATTTAGAATGATTCGTGGACGTTTTGATATTCTGTCGCAACGTCTTAATTTTGATCAAGGACAAGCGAGTTTTAGTGGTAATCTTAATCCTACGGTTTATTTTGTAACCAACAATAACAGTGGTGATATTCGCGTCACTGTAACTGTAAGTGGGACGGTTGATAATCTTGATATTAATTTTTCATCACAACCAAATTTGCCTCAGGATGAGATTTTGGCGCGTTTGATTTTTAATCGCTCTCTTAGTGAATTATCACCATTTCAGATTGCTCAACTTGCAGCAGCAGCGGCTGATCTTGCAGGTAGTTCTAATACATCTTTGTTGAATACTTTACGAACTAAAATTGGACTTGATGATCTTGATGTTATCGTTAATGAGAAGGGGAATACAGGCTTACGTATTGGACGCTACATACACAATAATATTTATTTGGGCTTTGAAGCAGGGTCTGATGGAACGACGAAAGGGACAATTAATTTAGATATTTCGCGTCATCTCAAAGCTAAAGGTGCCATAGGAAATGAACAAAATTCTAGTATAGGTCTCTTTTATGAAAGAGATTATTAAAGATTGAATTTAAAAAAACAATTTCTTCGTTTTTTGTCTCTCATTTCTAAATCTGAGGAAGAAGAGATAGACTAGAAATCCTATAAAAGAAGAACCTTTTTGTTGAGGCGTGAAGAGATATATCTGAAATATTCGATTTTTTGTTCATGCTATTCTCTAAAGGGACAAAATCTTCACGAAAGATAGTATGTTATTTTGCTGCTATATATTTATTTTAGAGAAATACCTTACCTTGTTTTCAAGCCCATATCGTGCTGTTGCCTAAAGAGTGGAGTGTGTACAATATATTGATTTATAAAGATAATTTATTGTTATTCAACTTGAATTAGAACTTTGAATATTATATGATTCTTTCATTACTAATCTCTCTCATGTTGAATCAATCAAAACCATTCGGCTTGCATGCCTACAAGCGGAGAATCCTGTGCGGATAAAACTATTAAGAAATGACTAAAAATGCCTCTTATGAATCATCTCGAGAACTAAGAGCTGTCGCAACATTAGGGACTGGCAGAATAGTGTGAATAGTGCCGGCTTGTTACTCCATAAGCGTAAAGATAGGGCAGCTTAATGGATTTATCATTATACAATTCACGGACGTTATCGCGAAATGGGTTTGGGGAAGACTTTGAGAGAGGTTTCTTTAAAACAAGCACGTGAATTTGCAACACAATGGCATTCTGTTTTTATGTGAAGGACATGATTCCATTAAAGAACGTGATAAACAAAAGCGTTAAGCGGAGAATTCATAAGATATCGATTTTATTGTCAAACGCATTTAAAGCAATATTTTTTAATAATAAAAATTACCTATTATTTTAGATTTTTGTTTATTGTGTCTTGAATGAGATCACTTTTCTTATAACGAATAGCTCCGCGAACAGAATACTCCAAAATATAACATTATTGTATTGCAAGTTTATGTGCTTGTTTTAAAGCAACATTTCTCAGTGTGCGCTTGAGTCTATTTCATAAGATTGCTTGTGAAATGGTATAAAGTACCTCTTATGAATGGTATAAAATCCACACTACCTTTATTAATAACGGTATAAGTATTTACTAAAGCTATAAGCCGGCATTATCATTCTATTTTCCAGCTTCTCATGTTGCTGACAATCTTTTCACTTGAAAGTGTAGAGGTATTTTTATTGCTTATCTTAAGAGTTTTTATGCATATACCAATATCTCTTATGACGTACAACAAGCGCTTTTGATTGATTCATCATAAATATAAAGAAAATTTGCAATAAGCAAATTACATCTTATCTTTTGTTTAAGATGTAAAATAACAAATTATGATTATAAATCAAAGTATTAAAATGTATATTAAAAGATATTTTTGTAAAAATATTTATCAGAGTTATATGTCGTATTTTTCTATTTTAGCGGTTAAAAGAAAGAGGAATGTCATTTTGCTTTTCATCTGTTTTTTTGCATATTGAAATTATAGCCTTATATAAGCACTAACGTTGTGCATTTATAAACTCTTCAAGCAGTTAAGGTATTGGAGGAATATCATTTTAGTTTCTAAATGTAGAAAAAACAGCAAAGCTTGCTTTAAAGCAAGCTACAACAGTAAAAAAGTTTTATAATAAAACCTCTCTTATTTTTTCAATGTTTTTCTTTTAAACGGAGTGTATCTATAATTTGCAACACAATTTATAATCATTAGCTTATTCTGTTGTAGCATAAAAGACCGACATTTGAGGTGTGGTGATATAAGGTATATAAGCCCTTTTGACACAGTATTCTGAAGGCACGTGGTGAATATTTAGGGTAAGCCTTGTATAAGTGAATCACATAAGTTGTTATCAAGTGGAATGAGCTCAATAAAAATCTAGAGTGTTTACAGATCAGATTGGGTAGAGTCTTTGTCCTTTAAAAGTTGTGTGGAGAAAAAGATTATCAGTGCAGGGATAAACACGGATAAAGGTTGTATTGATCCAGATTCATTATCATCTGCGATAATTTTTTTCAAACCTTGATGCTCTCTTTTTCAGGATTCACAACACTTATGAATGTTTCAACACTTATTTGAGGAAGGGAAGGGGTTTTTGAAATTTCATGGTTAAAGTCAATTGCATTCAACAAAATAGCGAGTAAAGTTTTCATTTAAATCCAAGAAGTTTATTTTCAATAAACCATAAATTCTTCGCAAACTTTGATTAAAGTAATGCTTTTTCTTGGTAACAAGTCTTTTTTATAAATGGAGCATTACCTTCTATCCATTTTTTATTTTAAATTTTATTTAAGGATCTAGAAATTAGGAGGTATGTTTTTTGAACTGGATATTATGAAGTTTTTTATAAAACCCATGTTTTTTTGCTAGCAATTCTTTTTGAGTACCTTGTTCAATTAGTTTTCCATTTTGTATGACCACAATTTTATGAGCACGAGCAATCGTTGAAAGGCGATGAGCAATAATGATCGTTGTGCGTCCTTTAGTAAGGTGATGAATAGCTTCATTAATTTGTGCTTCGGTGTGTGAATCGAGCGCACTCGTTGCTTCATCAAGAATCAGAATTTCACTATCGTGAATCATTGCTCTAGCGATAGCGAGTCGTTGTTTTTGCCCCCCTGAAAGATTACAGCCATTATCACCTATCTGTGTATCATAACCATTTGGCAAACTCATAATAAAGTCATGAGCATTTGCTGCTTTTGCTGCTTCGATAATTTCGTCATCACTAGCTCCTTCTTTTCCAAGTCCGATATTATATTTAACAGTTCCTTGAAAGAGAAAAGTATCCTGTCCTACATAGGCCATCAGGTTTCTCAGAGAGCGAAATGTTGTGTAGCGAATGTCTTGATCATTAATCAATATGCGTCCTTTTGTGGGGTCATAGAGGCGCATAATAAGGTTGATAAGAGTTGATTTTCCCGAACCGGATGGTCCCACCAATGCTGTCATTTTTCCGGCTTCTATTTCTAGGTTGATGTCTTTCAATATCATTTTGTTATTAGTGTATGCAAAAGAAACATGTTCGAAACGAATAGTTCCTTGCGTTTTATTCAGATCTTTAGCTTCTTTATGTTCTACAACTGTAAGGGGACAATCGAGTATTTCAAACATCGTACGGATATTAACCAAGCCAGATTCAATTTTAACACGTACATTTGCTAGTCTTTTTGCGGGTTCATAAGCTAAAAGTAAAGCAACAATAAAGGACATAAATTCACCTTGAACACCTGCGCGTTGGGTTGCAAGATAACCGGAAAAACAAATAATACCCGCAATGGCAACACCCGTGAGTGTTTCCATAATTGGATTGGTAATAGCTTCGAGTGTTGCAATACTGTTTGTTTGTTTTTCAACATCACAAATGGCTTTGTCCATCTGTTTTTTCATGACTTCTTCTAGTGAAAAGGCCTTGATGATTCGAATACCAACAGCCGTTTCCTGTACGATTTTGATAATTTCACCAAGTGAAAGGAGCTCTTTTTCCATCAAGCTGCGAACGCGTTTTAAAGCCATTCGAACGCCTAAAAAAGCTAGTGGTCCTACGATTAAAGTAATGGAGATTAACACAAAGTTTTGAATGAACATGACAAGCAACAGACCACTAACGGAAAGCAAATCACGTACAAAAGTTGTGATAATAGTATCAATTATATTACGTACGGCTGTCGCATTATGAGTTACACGAACAAGAAGATCAGATGAAGTGTTATTATGATAAAAAGAGACTCCTTGTTCCATAAGTCGTGCAAAAATTTTACGCTGTTGTTCAGCAATGATACTATTGCCTGCTTTGTTTAGAAAGTAAGTTTGGAAAAAAGTTGCAACTCCTTTGAGAATAAAGATAAAAGCAATGAAGCTAGAAATCAAAACAATCATAGGAAAATTTTGTGCATCAATAATCTGATTAACAACATCCCGCATAATCCATGCACTGGTTGCTGTGGTACAAGAAATGATGATCATTGAGAAGATAGCCGCACTATACCAACGCATATGTTTACGAAAATTTTCTCGCAAAAGGCGGATAATAAGATGTTTGTCAAAAGAGGAAATTTGTTTTTTAGCCATGAAGAGCTTCTATATTCTCTCATTATTTTATGCAAGATTGAAACACTCTTAATTAAGAAGCCCCTTAATCTTTTTTACAAAAATAGCTTTTTCTTTCAAGGTTCATCACATCAATTTCACGACGGTGAGAGTGAAGAATGTAGTGCAAAGTTTCTGTGAAAGGTATAACGAAAATTCGTTGTTCATCATTATTTTTAGTTTTCAATAAAAGGTACCGGCGAGTTTCACTATTGTATTTACCAATTTCCATATTGTGATAGTCTTTGGCACTTGAAATAGTTCACAAAAAACATTTCTGCTTTTTTGATAATTTTTATGTATCATCTCCATTTGTGATGTGTAAGCAAACAATTTTGCCGCATTGCATGATACAGAGAGCTTGAAATAAGAAGACCTTACGATGTTTGAGTTTTCTCATTTAATATGCAAAATAATGAATTCTTCTTATAAATCGATCAAGCATTATTAAACTCTTAAAAGGATTATAAAACCTTGAAAGCACCACAAAAACTCTATGTGGTGCTTCTAAATAATACTATACACATCATTTTGATGAATTGCATGCGAATATTATTCCAATGCAAAACTATTTAGGTGCTATCACCATCATCATTTGCCGGCCTTCAAGCTTTGGCTCCAATTCGATTTTGGCAATTTCACTTGTATCTTCTTTCACACGCTGAAGAAGCTTTAATCCAAGATCTTGGTGAGCCATCTCACGACCACGAAAACGCAAAGTAATCTTTACTTTATCACCATGATCAATAAAGCGATGAACAGCCTTGAGTTTGACTCCATAATCATGGACATCAACATTTGGGCGCATCTTAATCTCTTTGATTTCGATGACTTTTTGCTTCTTACGTGTTTCAGCAGCTTTTTTTTGGGTTTGATATTTTAATTTTCCCAAATCGATGATTTTACATACAGGTGGCTCCGCATTTGGTACAATTTCAACCAAATCAAGTCCCGCATCTGCAGCCATAGCAAGAGCTTCTTGTATCGAAACAACTCCCTGATGTTGTCCCTCATCATTGATAAGCTGAACATGAGGTACCCGAATATCCTGATTTGAACGTGGTCCGTCTTTTTGGGTAGGTGTCATTTTAAACGGTTTACGAATGGTTTATGCTCCTTAAATTTTGATTCAACTACAGTTAATTTAATATACAATTATGTACCTAAAAACAACAATAATTCGTGTTATTTTCATTATTTGATTTATTACTTTTTGGAATGATTTAGATTATAAAAGTTTTTCTCTTAATTTAAAGAAATTATTTTATGGAGGATAAAGAATCATGGATCAAAATATTCCTTGTCAGTTTTTTTCATTTGAGAACACCGCACTTGCAGTACGCTATCGCAAGGGGCGCCAATCTCCAGGTTTGGTTTGGCTTCCTGGCTATCAATCCGATATGTTAGGAAGTAAGGCAACGTTAGTTGATCAGTTTGCTCAGAAGAATGATTTGTCTTGTTTACGTTTTGATTATTCTGGACATGGAGAATCTGAAGGTGATTTTTTTCAAGGAACAATTTCGCGTTGGGTTAAGGAAAGTTTAGCGACTTTTGAAACCTATTGTGAGGGTCCACAAATTTTGATTGGTTCCTCTATGGGTGGGTGGATTGCGCTAAGGCTTGCTATGATGCTAGCACAGAAAAATAAGAAGCTTGCTGGCATGGTATTGATTGCTCCAGCACCTGATTTTACACAAACATTGGTGGAACCAAAATTAGGCCCAGAAGAATGGAAGATTTTGGAGGAGAAAGGCTATATTGAACGACCTGCTGTTGATGATACAGAGCCAATGCCCTTTACAAAAACATTGATTGAAGATGGACGTGAAAATTGTGTTATGAAAGGATGCATTGATATTGGGTGTCCAGTCCATATTCTACAAGGGATGGAAGATGAAGATATTCCCTATCAGCATACATTGATTTTACTTGATCATTTACCTCTCCATGATGTAACATTAACGCTTGTTCGTGATGCAGATCATCGCTTTTCTCGTCCACAAGATTTAGATTGCCTTGAAACAGTATTGGGATCTTTGATTAATCAGATTAATGCAAAATAAGGGGTGCATTTATTTATTAATGATGAAGATAAAAATATGAGCATTTCTAAACAGCATTTTATTTTTTCTGAGCGCTCTGTACCTGTACGGGTGCGGGAAAATAAGTATGCGCGCCGTCTTACCTTACGTATTGATGCCAGAAGTCAGGAGATTTGTGTAACAACACCACCAGCAATAAATCTCTATGCGGTTGAAAATTTTATTGAAAAGCATCGATCTTGGATTGAGGCACGTCTTGCTCATGTACAAATCTCTCATAAAAATGCTTATCTCAAAGAGGGGGCGACAATCCCCTTATTGGGTGTTTCTCATACCATAAAACATAGAGAGGGACGTGGAGTAACAGAAATCATTACAGCAGATGCGGAGCAAGGGCCTGAAATTATTGTTTATGGTCAATTAGAATATCTTCCAAGACGCATTGCTGACGTTTTAAAAAAACAAGCGGCGCTTATTATAACGCCTTTGGTGGCACATTATGCTCATCAGGTAGAGCGTAAAGTCAAATCCATTTGTTATAAAGATACGAGAAGTCGTTGGGGCTCTTGTTCAATAGATAAGCGTCTTTCTTTTTCTTGGCGCCTTATTATGGCGCCAAAAGAAGTTGTGGAATATGTTGTTGCTCATGAAGTTGCTCATCTTATTGAAATGAATCATGGGCCAAGATTTTGGGCTCTTTGTGAAGAGCTATGTCCTGATAGTAAAACATATCGTGCTTGGTTGAAAGAAAATGCTCCTAGACTGCATGCAATTAATTTTGATTCATATAATTTAGAGGC
This sequence comes from Bartonella sp. AD24XZML, assembly GCF_042196485.1. Lineage (NCBI taxonomy): Bacteria > Pseudomonadati > Pseudomonadota > Alphaproteobacteria > Hyphomicrobiales > Bartonellaceae > Bartonella > Bartonella sp. AD24XZML. The sequence continues at coordinate 120,712 of NZ_JBHIQH010000006.1, forward strand.
GTAAAAAACTTTCAAATGAAGGCAATATTTAACGGAACTTTTTGTTGAGTGTTTTGTTGTGTGTGTGCTTGCTCATGTATAATGAGGAAGCCATTGAAGCTCTCAGCACGATTGTTCTCCCCTGCTTGGTTTGCTGAGTGTCTTCAATGTTTTTACTTTATCTTTTTTGTAATTCAGCGTAATAACCTTAAGTTCCGATGACTTATAAAAAAATGGGAAGGTTTTTTATGTCTGTTCTTACAGATCCACTTCAGCTATTACAGGCACTTATTCGTTGTCCTTCTGTTACACCTCATGAAGCAGGGGCGTTATCAACTTTGGAACAATTTTTGAAAAAAATGGGATTTCATGTCGAGCGCCCTATTTTTACGGATAAAAATACAGACAATGTTGAAAATCTTTATGCAAAAATGGGAAGTGAAGGACCCCATCTTATGTTTGCGGGTCATACGGATGTCGTACCGCCAGGTGCATTGGAAGATTGGACTTATCCACCTTTTGAAGCTGTCATAGATCAAGGAAAATTATATGGGCGGGGTGCTGTTGATATGAAGGGTGGAATCGCTTGTTTTATTGCGGCTCTAGCGCGAGTTCTTGAGAAACGACCCATTAAAGGAAGGGTAAGCCTTTTAATTACTGGTGATGAAGAGGGGCCTGCTGTTAATGGTACGGTAAAACTTCTCAAATGGGCAGAAAAAAAAGGTGAAAAATGGACTGCGGCTCTTGTGGGGGAACCAACAAGCGTAAAGACTGTTGGTGATATTATCAAAATTGGTCGCCGCGGATCGATTTCTGGTATTATTACCGTGAAGGGTCGCCAAGGTCATGTTGCTTTTCCAGAGCGGGCTGCTAATCCCTTGCCTTTGGCAAGTAAGCTTATTCAAGCATTGACACAAACTGCTTTAGATAAAGGGACAGAGAATTTTCAACCTAGTAATCTAGAGCTAACAAGCATCGATACCGGTAATTTAACAGTCAATATTATCCCAGCGCAGACAACAGTTCGTTTTAATATACGCTACAATGATCTTTGGACAAAAGAAACACTGGTGGAGGAAATTGAAAAGCGTCTTGCTTTGGTGCAATCAAAAAACAATGGTGACCAATATCCCTCTTATCAGCTTGAATGGATTCCAAGTTTAGGGGATGTTTTTTTAACCAAAAATGATAAACTTATTCAAACTTTATCCAATGCTATTAAAAGTGTAACAGGGAATATACCAGAATGTTCCACTTCAGGTGGTAGTTCGGATGCGCGATTTATTAAGGATTATTGCCCAGTGGTTGAATTCGGCTTACCAGGGCAAACGATGCATATGGTAGATGAGTGTGTGGCCCTTGATGCAGTGGAAATTCTTACTACTATTTATGAGCGTTTTATTATTGATTTTTTTTCATAAAGAAAAGATTGTTGGTTCAAAAATACTTTTATCTTGTTGTGCCATAAGATATTACCATTTAAGGTATGGTGATACGAGTTCCGTAAAACTTAATATATTAAGTGGTTTTAGAGTAAATGATGAATATTCTTAAGTTGGGATTCTTGTCTGTAGAATCTTTAGTTAAGTGAATTACATAATTGGAAAGCCAAAAGAGGACTGCTTGAAGAAGCAGAACTATTTAGACCATATTGGATTGAAAATATTCGTTCTTTAAGGTGTAGAAAGGCAGTGCAATCATATATGGAAAACAATGAATATTATATCATCATTGTGTAGTGACAGGTTGAAGCCATGAAGACACACAAAAACATGCTGCTATTGTAAAAAGTTCGTACAACATAAATGCGCTCATTCACAGCTCATGTTTTAATATGGTTTCTGAGCTCTCACAAAAGGTACCTCTTATTTCAATTAGACTCTCTTAGAATAAAGACTATAGGAAAAGCGCTTTAAGTTTATTTTATTTCAATATATTTTGCTCTGCTTTTTTTGTCCCCAAGAACTTCCGTTGCAATATCATTACGAGATAGAAGGTGAGCTTATTTAATCAGCTTTAATATTGGTTATGATAAAGGTACACAGAAATTCTTTTGTAGCATCACGTTGACTTCTTTAGCCAAGGATTGTCCTAGTATTATTCTCAATTTTTTAATAAAATAACCTTAAAGGACGCGTATAGATACTCATAAGCATGTACGCATACAAGTGAAATTATATGGGATTAATGTCATTTCGCTCGCTAACAAAGCAATCTCGATTCATATTTGGTATATTTGCCATTTGAGTGCATTATTTGTGTAATAAAGCTCATGATGTTGCTGTTATCTATAAATCAACACCAATCATACAGGCGCGTATCTCAAATAAATATTGGTTCAGTATTTTTTGCGACAACAGCTTTTATATGCCAGAATAGGATAAAAGTATTGTGTATATCTATTTTTTATAATCTCTGAAACAGACATACAACCTCATTGAGGGAAAATATAAAAGGTATAAAGGTGAAAATCAGCGTGCTTTTTACTCTCCTTTTTTTATTCGGTTTTACGGTTTTCAAAAGTAACTAGAGTAATATCTTTTTAAATAATTAGAGATTGATACATGGTTTCATGCTTATTTCTCTGGTTCTTTAAATGGTGCCACGATTTCATAAAGAACAATACATTATCGTATTATGCATTCACGTAATTGTTTTAAAGAAATTTTCTCAATGTTTATCACATTTATGCCACTACGGTGCTTATGAATAGTGTAGTATAAAATTTTCCGTGAAGCGTATAAAGTCTACAGTGCCTCACCATCTTTGGGTTTATGAAAAAGAAAGTTAGACCACCATACACTTTCTAGCTCAAAATATTGCAATAGCTTTTAGCATTTAAGAGTGTTCATCAGAGGCCTTTTTACTCCTTTTTATAGTTTTTATCCACATGCTTCTCCCTTTTTAAGGTGTAAGCAAATGGCGGTAACTAACTTGCTATAAATAGTTTTGAAATGAGAGAATCTCACGATATTCTAATCTTACCTTTGCTGTGAAAAATGATAATTATGATTAAAATAAGTATGTTGTTATAAAAACTTTAGTTTGCGAGTTGGCTGATGATGTGATCAAGAACAATACGTCCTTTGGTTGTTGCTTTTAAGCGTTGGTTATCCACCATTTCTATCAATTCTTGGTGTTGTAAATCGATCAGTTTTTCCATTGGAATACGTTTAGGGCTTAAGGTTTCATAGCGTATAAGTTCTAAGCCTTCGCAAAGGCGTAATCCCATAAGGAGCATTTCATTTGCCTGTTGTTCAGTGGTTAAATGTTCCGTTTCAATACAGCCATGTCCTGTTGTTTCTACCAAATTAAGCCACTGTTCGGGATGCTTTTCATTTATTGTGACATAACGTTCGCGGTTTTCAAGGTGTGATGACAATGTTTTTGAACAGAAAGAGGAATGATTCGGTGTGTGCTCAATGAAACGTCCATGTGCTCCTGGACCAAAGCCTGCATATTGGTGATAACGCCAATAAAGAAGATTGTGTGCTGATTCGGCACCGGGCATTGCATGGTTTGAGATTTCATAGGCAGGAAGTCCATTTAGTGCCGTTATTTCTTGAGTAAGATGATACAGATCTGCTGCTAGCTCTGATGGGGGAAGGATAAGTCTTCCTGCATCATGAAGCCGTTTAAAGGCAGTTCCTTCTTCGATTGTCAATTGATAAAGAGAAAGATGGTCCGCTGCTAAATCAATTGCTTGTACAAGTTCAGATTTCCATTGTTCAAGGGTTTGTTCGGGACGGGCATAAATGAGATCAAAGGATAAATGTGGAAAAATTTTCCGTGCTAAAGTAATGGCGCAAAGAGCTTGTTCCACATTATGGAGTCGGCCAAGTTTGCGCAATGCTTTATCATTGAGCGCTTGTATTCCTAGAGATAAGCGATTAACACCTGCCGCACGGTATCCACGAAAGCGCTCTGCTTCCACACTGGATGGATTGGCTTCTAATGTAATTTCAACTTTATCATCGACTACCCATTTTTTTGCAAGTGCTTGCAATAGGGCATCGACAGTCTGTGGCTCCATAAGAGAAGGGGTTCCTCCACCAATAAAAATACTTGTAATATGGCGTGGGCCTATTTTGTGGTATTGCGTTTCTATTTCGCGCTTAAAGGCGGTGACAAAACGTGGTTGATCAACACCATGGATGCGAACATGCGAATTAAAGTCACAATAAGGACATTTAGCTGCACAAAAAGGCCAATGAATGTAAATGCCGAAAGGTTCATTCATGAGAATGCTAAAAGGTTTTCTGCCAAAAGTTTGAAAGCACGTGCGCGATGCGAAAGAGGGGGAAGATCATTACGTTTCCAGTTGTGTTTTTGCTCTGTTGACATTTCTCCAAAGGTATTTTCATATCCATCGGGTAAAAAAATAGGATCAAAACCAAAGCCTTTGTCTCCCCGTGGAGGCCAAATGAACGTTCCTTCAACGCATCCGCGGAAATAATCTGCATGAGCATCAGGCCATGCAATGCAAATGATGGATATAAAACGGCATTTCCGTTGACTTTTTTCTCGTGCTCCGACTTTTTGGAGTTCATTTTCTATTTTTTTCATAGCTTTTGGAAAATTACGTGTACCATCGGCTTGAATTGCCCAATCAGCGGTATAAACGCCTGGCGCGCCCTCCAATGCATCTACCTCTAAGCCTGAATCATCAGAGAGTGCAGGAAGTCCTGTTTTTTTTGCTGCTGAAAAAGCTTTAATATAAGCATTTTCTTCAAATGTTTTTCCCGTTTCTTTTGGTTCTGGCAAGCCCAGTTCTTTTGCCGATTGTATTATTAAACCGAAAGGCGTAATTAAAGTAGTGATTTCATGCAATTTTCCGGTGTTATGTGTAGCAATGACAAGTTTTTTATCTGCTATGCTTCTCATATAGATTTCTCCAAAAATGAAAGGGGAATTATTTTTGTGCTAAAAACCGGTTTAAATGCTCATACACACACATTTTACATGATATGATCATTTTACACGTTTAATGATATTTTATTCCAATAAAATTTTTTATCTTGTATGAAAATAACCTTGCAAAGATATGAAAGACATGTCTTTATTTATGATAGCATTTTTATGGTAAATTTCCAATTTCCTGCTTGCTCTAAAAGGTGAAATTTTCTATTTACAGCGGTTTTTAATCAATCTAAATGTCTCTTGACAAGTCCCTACAGCAGACTACTTTACAGATCAACTCTTATCTTAAATACTTCTCACACACTCTAACAAAAAATATTTCCTGCGTAATTTATCAAGCATCACTCTGAAAGGTAGCATTTTACAGCTTAATAGGATAATATATTTTTATACTACTTTAGACTATTTGACCAAACCTTGGCAAAACTTATATAAGAGATGAGGATTTTAAAAGTAGTGAAACAATTGTGATGAAACACAAAACTATTGATAATGAACTAAAATATCTTGATGAACGTTCGCGTGATATTTTTCGCCATATTGTTGAAGCTTATCTTAATGATGGTGAACCTGTAGGATCACGTAATCTTTCGCGCCTTTTACAACAGACATTATCGCCTGCGACGATTCGCAATGTGATGAGTGATCTTGAACATCTCGGTTTGATTTATGCACCACATGTTTCTGCGGGTCGAATGCCAACACAATCAGGTTTACGCTTTTTTGTTGATGCATTTATGGAAGCGGGTGATTTGCCAAATGAAGAGCGAGAAAATATTGAAATGCAAGTCAAAGAGGCTGGTCATGCACAATCGGTTGAACATTTTCTTGTTCAAGCAAGCCGAGTTCTTTCAGATCTTTCACGTGGGGCAGGGCTTGTTTTAGCAACAAAACAAGAAGGAACATTGAAACATATTGAATTTGTGCGCCTTGATAGGGAGCACGCTCTTGCCGTTTTGGTGACTCAACAAGGTGAAGTTGAAAATCGTATTGTTCATTTACCAGAAGGGGTTACTCATGCACAATTGACGGAAGCAACGAATTTTCTCAATGCCCATATCCAAGGGCGTACATTGAGTGAAGCTAAAGGGGAAATTGCCCGCTTATGCGCAGAAACACGGGCTGCACTTGATAATTTATCGCATCATCTTGTTGAAACGGGATTAGCTCTTTGGGGAGGAGAAGGTGCTGATCATAAAATACACCTCATTGTTCGCGGGCGTAGCAATTTACTTGAAGATGTGAAAGCAGAAGAAGATTTAGAACGATTACGCCATTTGTTTGATGATCTTGAAACGCGTGAGAGTATGGCACAGCTTCTCGATTTAACGGATGAAGGTTCTGGGGTTAGAATTTTTATTGGTTCAGAAAATAAGTTATTTTCACTTTCTGGTTCTTCTTTAGTTGTAGCACCTTATCGTGATTCACAACAAAGAGTCATTGGTGCTTTAGGTGTTATTGGTCCTACACGGCTTAATTATGCAAGGATCGTGCCCATGGTTGATTATACAGCTCAACTTGTGTCACAGTTATTGCGTTAAAACGATGCAAGTAAGTATTTGTACTATAAAAGCTTATTGTATTATATACATCGATACCCCTTGATTTTTGTCTGTAGAATTTCGATATCGAGAATAACGAATCTTATGAAGGAATAAAATTTTTATGTCTGATGAAAAAAACAAATTTACTGACGCTTCATTTGAAAATTGTGATTTAAAAAATCCAGCTGATCGTAATACACTTAAACAGGCAGCCGATGAATTTTTAAAAACACATAAAACAGAGGAACACGAAGTCGTTGAAACAGAAAGCAATGAGATTAGTGATCTTTTAGCGTCTTTGCAGGATGAAAATAAAGAATTGAAAGATCAACTTTTACGTCTTGTTGCAGATATGGAAAATCTTCGACGCCGTACTATGCGAGATGTGGCGGATGCAAAGGCTTATTCCATTGCTAATTTTGCACGGGATATGTTATCGGTTTCTGACAATCTCAATCGTGCTTTGGAAGCTATTCCAGAAGGTGCACGGGAGAGTGATGCTGGTTTGAAATCATTGGCAGAAGGCGTTGAAATGACTGAACGTGCCATGATGGCAGCATTAGAACGTCATGGGGTGCAAAAAATTCATCCAGAGGGGCAAAAATTTGATCCTCACTTTCATCAAGCAATGTTTGAAATTCCCAATGCTGATGTTCCAGATAATACTGTTCAACAAGTGGTTCAGGCAGGTTATATTATCGGGGAAAGGGTGCTGCGTCCAGCTATAGTGGGTGTAGCTAAAGGAGGAGCAAAAGGAGCTTCTGTTGAAGATGATTCGGCTTAAAACACATCAATAATAAATCTCTAACATAAAATGCAGTATTCCCTGCAATCACACATATATGAAGTCTTTTCTTAAAGGGTTTTTAAAGGGTGTTATAAACACCCTTTTATCTTTGAAGCGCCCAACTTCCTTTTACAATATAGGGAGCCTTATTTAAGGGAGAGGCCGATAACAATAAAACAAAATGATCAACCTCAAAAGGAGGAACAAAAAAATCATCTTGAAAAGATAGATAAGAAGAAAGATCTTTAAGATTAATATCAAATATTCGTGCAAGAGTGATATGCGGAATAAATAGTCTTTTATCAGTCTTTAACTCTAATTTATTCCGGATATATTGCGTCTTTTCATGTAAAAGAGTAAGCTTTTCACAAGGTTCAATGCGAACCACAAGAGAATGAGGAGCATTTTCTGAACCAAAAACTTCAAAACCTTTTATCTGTAGCGTAAAAGAAGGAAGTTCTATAGTGTTAAAGGTATGCATAATTTCATCTGCTAAGGAGCTTTCAACTTCGCCAAAAAAAGATAAGGTGACATGAAAATTTTGCGGGTTGATCCATTGCGCTTTTGGTAAGCCATTTTGCAATGATACGAGGGCTTTTGTTGTTTGTTGAGGAATCTGAAGAGCACTAAATAGACGACCCATGATATTATCTCCTTATAATGAAAGATGCTATCCCAAGCGCAATATAGATAATAAGGGCGGGGCACGTACCACAGAAAACAAGGCAATAGTATAGAAAAAGAATGTCTAAAAAATGCTTACTATAATTATGGTCGTACAAAGCTTATTCGTTTTAAGAAAATGGCTATGATATTGATAAGAATTGCGTTTTCAGGATCTGTATCACAATGATGTGCAATGGAAGATTACTTGTGTATTATAAAGGCTACAAAGTTAGCAGAAAATAAGAAAAGTTGATAGATTTTTGATGTGCGAAATTATTTTGACATTTATCTTTAGCCTAAAATAAAGCATACTTTAATACAAGGTGAAGAGTTCTCTTTTCTGTAAAAATTTAATTATATGATTAAGTCGGGGAATAGCCATAATACGCAAAACTATTCAAATTGGTCAAATAATGTTAGGAAAGGAAGAAAAAAATCGAGCATAACAAAATTACTATAAGCTTTTACATTTATGATAATTATGCCAATCTATAATGGATATGAATATTGGTATAAAAGCGGGAAGAGAAATTAAAATTCAAAATAATGATGGAAAGTTCCTATTTTCTAAGAATTATCATCTTTGTTTATGATGAAAAAGCACTAGTTTTCCTCTCCAAAGTTGTTATTGATGAGCTTTTCAAGAGCATTAAGAGCATCTGTTGCTTCTGGTCCTGAAACACGAATGGTGAGGTTGCAACCGGATGAAGCCGCTAGCATCATAAGTCCCATAATTGATGATCCGCCAACAATTTTCCCGTCCTTTTCAACTTCAACAGTAACATTAAAATTGTCAACAGTTTGTACAAATTTTGCAGAAGCACGTGCATGCAATCCACGTTTATTACAGATATTGAAATGACGACTTATACATGGGAGGGTATCTTTGGAAAACATTGGTATTTTATTATCCGCTATAAAATCATACTTGGTACATTAATATATTTACGCCCTGCTTCTTGTGCTATTCTTAACGCGTCTGATAATGAAATATCAGGACATTTGCGAATAGAAATCAGTTTAATAAGCATGGGCAAATTAACACCCGCAATCATTTCAACGCGTCCTTTTTCAATAGCAGGAATAGCTATATTTGATGGTGTTCCACCGAACACATCTGTTAATATGATGACGCCATGATCCGTATTTGTATCGGTTACTGCGGCTATAATATCACCTCGGCGCTGATCTATATCGTCATCGGGATAAACGCATATTGTTGCGAACTTTTCTTGTACTCCAACAACATGTTCCACGGCATGTAAAAATTCGACAGCCAGCTCACCGTGCGTTACAAGCACGAGTCCAATCATTTACGCAAACTCCTGTTAACTAATAAGACCCAACCATAGTTGGTGGGAAAGACATTGTACAAGGCTTTATCTTGCTGCCAAGAAAAATTTGCAAAAAAAAGGCAAAAATTGTGATTTTTTTATCTTTAGAAAAAATTAGACAGATTTTAGCCATATTTTTCTAAACAAAAATGCTTCAATAGCTTGACAAATGGCTGTACAATCGGCTTCACGAAGAGAGGGAAGTTTTAAAAGAGGAATGTGCAAATTTTCAAATTGAAAAGTTTTATCTGTGGAAAAACGTTCATATTCCGGACCGAGAAAAATAATGCAATCGATAGTTGTGTGCTTTTTAAATTCTATCATATAAAGACCAACGCCACGAATCTCGATGCCGCCCTCTAAATTATCAGGAGTGTATCCGTGAAGCTTTCCATTTTCCGCACGCAACATTGTATAATCATCACTGATAAGCTTCGCTTCACGTTTTGACCACTCAGCGCGGTCAAGCAAAGAAAGGGTGATGGTTGATTTTCCTGATCCCGATGGACCTATAATTAACAGCCCCTTGCCGCCCAGTTGAAGGCAATTTGCGTGGAGTATTTCACATTTTGTTTTCATGTCTTTTACTTTGGATAAAAGATTTATTTAGCAAGCGGAAGTATAATAGTAAAACGTGCACCAGTTTTACACTTCCCAAGTGTAGGATCAATAATATTTTCGGCTGTAATTGTCCCATTATGAGCTTCGATGATTTGCCGACTAATAGAAAGGCCAAGTCCAGAGTTTTGTCCAAAAGCATCTTCATTTGGTCGATCTGTGTAAAAACGTTCAAAAATGCGTTCAATATTTTCTGAACGAATACCTGGGCCATTATCTTCAATGGTTAAAATAAGGGTTGAAGCATGACTTTTCATAGTAATGCAAATTTTGCCACGATTCCGAGGAATAAAAGAACGCGCATTTTCAAGAAGATTTGAAATCACTTGCCCTAAACGGAGTTCGTGTCCCAATACAAGATAGGCTTTTCCATGAGGACGTGGGACAATATTAAGGCTTATATCAATGGTTTGCGTATTACGATACACTTCCTGAACAGCATGAACAAGACTTTCCAAAAGCGGTGTCATATCAACAATCTCTGCGGTTTCTCGTGCAAGCTCTGCATCGAGTCGCGATGCATCAGAAATATCTGTAATCAACCGATCAAGGCGGCGCACATCATGTTGAATAATTTCCAGCAATTTCTCTTGTGCTTCTTCATTTTTAGCCAGAGGGAGCGTTTCAACAGCACTGCGTAGAGAGGTGAGAGGATTTTTTAATTCGTGGCTTACATCAGCAGCAAAGCGTTCAATGGCTTCAATACGCATATAAAGGGCATTAGTCATATCACGAATAGAAGTTGAAAGGTGACCAATTTCATCTTCACGCATTGAAAAATCAGGAATTTCTACACGCTGATTATTGCCATTACGCACTCGATTAGCCGAGGCAGATAATTTACTTAATGGATGGGCAATCGTATGGGCCAAAAAGAGAGAAAGAACCAAAAGTACGCTACCTACAACGGCAAAAACTTTAAAGATAACCAGTCTTTCGCCTTTTACAATGTTATCAATATCGGAACCAGTGGTTGAAAGAAGAAGAGCTCCAACCACTGCGCGATAGCGTTGAACAGGAACGGCAACAGAAACAATTAATTGCCCTTGTCTGTTGCGTCTTTTAGCCGTAGCAAGAGATCCGTTTAATGCGCGGTACACTTCTGGATAAGCAATACCACTGGTTTTTGTTTGTTCTCTGTCAAGAGCAATGCCTTTGCCATAAAATGCGCTTGAATACCATGAAGTAAGGCGATCCCACATGTTTTGTTCTGTTTTAAGTGGGGGTAAATCATAACTAAAAACTTCTCCACTAGAATAAAGAACGCGCGAATCAAGAAGGAGAGTAGCATCACGATCATAGATACGTGCTCTTGTCGTTTTAGGTGTAATAAGACGCCGTAAAAGAGGGGCAACTTGCTCAGGGTTAATAGGAAAATCCCAAGAATCGGTTGATTGAGGAGCGGGTGTAACGCTTTCACCAGTCTGTAACTCTAAGAGTTTTTGAGGGTCAATGAGGATAGAATTTGTATCTACTGTTGCAGAAGCAGCAATAGCCCCAGCAATAATTTTTCCTTGGGTACATAAACTTTTGATTTTTGCTTCAATTAAACCATCGCGAAATTGGTTAAGGTATAAAATGCCTGTAACTAAAACAGCAAGAGCAGCAATGTTTAATATAACAATGCGACGTGTGAGGCTGGAAAAAAGCAATTGTCTAAAGAGACGTTGTGTTCGAAGATGCAAACGAGCGAACATAAGAAATGGCGTCGAGGATGTACCATTAACGGTTGTTTTTTGTAAAGTTTCCAGTTGAAAATTGTCTGTCATCGATTTGATTGCCATTCAAATTTTTGCGACAAAGTAGTTTTATACCTCGTGGAAACGATAACCTACACCATAAAGTGTTTCAATCATTGCAAAATCATCATCCACTTGTTTAAACTTTTTACGCAGACGTTTAATGTGACTATCAATGGTGCGATCATCTACGTAGACTTGATCACTATAAGCAGCATCCATTAAAGCATCACGACTTTTTACAACTCCTGGTCTTTGTGCTAAGGTTTGCAGAATCAAAAATTCCGTAACGGTTAAAATAACAGGTTTATCTTTCCATGTACAGGTGTGGCGTTCTTGATCCATCACAAGATCTCCGCGTTTGAGAGAAGAGGTGGAAGAAGTTCCTGTAGAAAGCGGTTGGTTACGTGCATTAGAACGGCGTAAAATAGCTTTCACGCGTTCAATAAGAAGACGTTGGGAGAAAGGTTTAGTAATAAAATCATCAGCTCCCATTTTGAGACCAAATAATTCATCAATTTCATCATCTTTAGAGGTAAGAAAAATAACTGGAAGATCAGATTTTTGACGCAAACGACGCAAAAGTTCCATCCCATCCATTCGGGGCATTTTAATATCAAAAATAGCTAAGTGTGGAGGGTGAAGTGTGAGACCCTTGAGTGCAGATGCTCCATCTGTATAGCTTTCAACCCGATATCCTTCTGTCTCAAGCGCAAAAGATAAAGATGTCAAAATATTGCGATCATCATCAACAAGTACAATCGTTTGCGTGATTGTTGGTGTATCTTTCATGGTTTCTTAGACCTTTCTATTGCTGTGGTAGCAAATTACCCACACTTATTTATATGGGAGTTCATATTTTTTTTGCAAAACAAATATGATACAAATTGTAGCAAAGTAAAAAACCTTTTGTCATTACTGTAAAATCTTGTTTTGCTTTCATAATTTATAATGTTTCTACGTCTATTAAGATCCCTTCATTTGAGAGAAAATTTTCATAAAGGCTTTTTTTATCAAGGTTTATTACAAAGTTTATTATTGTATTTGTCTCATAATTGAACAGATGTAGTTTTGATTGTTGAAGTTTAGAAAATCTGCCTATGTGTTTTAAGAGCAAAGAAAAGAATGTGGCAATATATGCACAAAAATTTGTTTCTGCTACACGAAAGGAGGTCGTAATGGGATTTTTTAATTTTATTAAAACTGTAGGGGAAAAATTAGGTATTGGGGACCATGAACCAAAAGAAAAGGATTTTAAGAGAGCATTTGATCATTTTCAACTCGGTACAGAAAAAGTCAATATTCAAGTTGAAGACGGTAAAGCTATTTTAAGCGGTGAAGTTCCAGATAGGGAAACACTTGAAAAAGCACTGCTGGTTGTTGGCAATTCACAAGGTATCTCGTCTGTAGATGTTGATCAATTAAAGGTTATAGATACAACGCCTAGAAAAACTTCTCGCTTTTATGAGGTCAAATCTGGTGATAATCTTTGGAAAATTGCTGAAGAGGTTTATGGAAAAGGGCAAGGTAATAAAAACACATTTATTTTTGAAGCCAATAAGCCAATGCTAAAATCTCCCGATAAAATTTATCCTGGACAAGTTTTACGTATTCCTGAAATTGACCATAGTTAATTCATCAAAGGGGATAATTTTTTACTGATGGCATTAAACAAAAAATAAAGAAGCGTAAAAAATCTCACGCTTCTTCATTTTATAAAGTGTGTATTTATAATAAAAGGAGCTTAGTGAACAGGAGAGGATTTAGAAGGTGATGGTACTTTCATAGCGTTTACAGAGAAATCAACATCAATGGTTCCTGCTTTCTCAAATGTTAATTTTGCGCTAATTTTATCACCTAACTTAAATGGTTGTGAAAGCCCCATGAACATAATATGATCACCGCCAGGCTTAAGCGTGATTTCGCCATTTCCCGGAATTTCAATGCCATTGTGCAATTTTTCCATTTTCATAATATCATTAACGACAGCCATAGAGTGTATCTCTGTTGTTTTTACTCCGTTTGTGGAAATAGAAACTAAACGGTCTGGGGTATTACTATGATTAATAATGTAGAGATAACCGCTACCAACTCTTATACCTCTAAGTGTTTCGCGTGTCCAAGGATTGAGAATTTCTATGTCGCCAAGTTTATATTGCTGAGCACCTGCTGGCAGGGTTATACCAGCAAAGAGAAGAGCACACACGATATTTATGATAACCTTTTTGTATGGATATTGTGTATGTATTATATTCTTAAAGATGAGATTTGTTATTTTCTTAATAATAGATGTCATCATTGATTTACCCTCCTTCATAAGATTCACACTTTGAATATTTTTTATTTTAGCAGAGCTTTTATTTAAAATAAAAGAAAGAAATGCTAAAATGAAATTGATTTGAATATAAAAATCATAGAATTCTTGAAATTTAAAAGAAGACAGTAAGATTTACAATGACAACACACCTCTTAACGCTTCCGTGTTCATCTCATAAATAGTATTTGCAAATGGTATAAAATCTATGATTCACTACTATTTTACTTAATGAAGATATAATACAGAACAATCATCAACCACTTTACCAATTTTTAATATTATGACAGCTCTTGGCATTTTTAAGCGTTTATACAGAGGTATTTTTATATATTTTCAAAGTTCAAAATTATACAGTTAAGAAAAAACGCTTTAGGTGAATTTAAAGCACAGATTTCAAATAGCCGCAAACAATGAGACCGTTAGAAGGAGAATTTTTGAAAGGAGATCGATAGATAATACCTTTACTGATATGAGCATTAGATATGATGACTATTTTAGTCCAAGGAAGATTTATAATATTTGTGATATAAATTATTCGCCTTTTAAAAAGCTTTTACGTGAGTATGATTTTATCAATGATGAGAAGATCAAGAGCGAGAGTGCAATCATTCTTTTATTTTTTAATTTTTATAGAAAGATATATTTTTTGAGAATTGCAAGAAAAATATATTATGCTCTCAAGTCTCTCATAAATATGGTATTTATGGGTCATTAGAGTGCCTATTTTAAAATAAATTTTTTATTTTGGAGATGTTTCTCTCATTATTCTCTTGTAGCAATAAAAGCCTGTTCTTATATACGAGGCAGCAAGGCTTGTTGCGACTTGCAGTTTATTATTATTTATGTTGCTTGAAGCAATATACGGGCTTTAGGTGTTATGAGGAGCTATCTTAAAAAGATGCTTTATGAAGGTTGAGGTAGCTTGCTGAATGGAGATTATAATATGGCAAAAGTAATTGGTATTGATTTGGGGACAACGAACTCTTGTGTGGCTGTTATGGATGGCAAAAACGCAAAAGTTATTGAAAACTCAGAAGGAGCGCGAACAACACCTTCCGTTGTTGCCTTTACTGATGGGGGGGAGCGGCTTGTTGGGCAACCTGCTAAACGGCAGGCGGTGACAAATCCTGAAGGGACAGTTTTTGCAGTTAAACGTTTGATAGGGCGCCGTTTTGATGACCCTATGGTTGAAAAAGATAAAGCGCTTGTTCCTTATAAAATTGTTAAAGGTGACAATGGTGATGCATGGGTTGAAGAGGCGGGAAAGAAATATTCTCCGTCACAAATTTCAGCTATGATTTTGCAAAAGATGAAGGAAACAGCAGAATCTTATCTTGGTGAAAAAGTTGAACAAGCCGTTATTACGGTTCCTGCTTATTTTAATGATGCGCAACGTCAAGCCACGAAAGACGCAGGTAAAATTGCTGGACTTGAAGTTTTACGGATTATTAATGAGCCAACTGCTGCTGCTTTAGCTTATGGTTTGGACAAAAAGGACGGAAAAACAATTGCTGTTTACGACCTTGGTGGTGGTACATTTGATATTTCAGTCCTTGAAATTGGAGATGGGGTTTTTGAGGTTAAGTCAACCAATGGAGATACGTTTTTAGGGGGTGAAGACTTTGACATGCGCTTGGTTGGTTATTTTGCCGATGAATTCAAAAAAGAGCAAGGAATTGATCTGAAGAATGATAAACTCGCTTTACAGCGCTTAAAAGAAGCGGCAGAAAAAGCAAAAATTGAGCTTTCTTCGTCACAGCAAACAGAAATCAATTTACCATTTATCACGGCAGATCAATCAGGTCCCAAGCACTTAACAATGAAATTGACTCGGGCAAAATTTGAATCTCTCGTTGACGATTTAGTGCAGCGTACCATTGAACCTTGTAAAGCTGCGTTGAAAGATGCTGGATTAAAGGCCGGTGAGATTGACGAAGTTGTTTTAGTGGGTGGAATGACACGTATGCCCAAGATTCAGCAAGTTGTGCAGAGCTTCTTTGGTAAGGATCCACACAAAGGCGTTAACCCTGATGAAGTGGTCGCAATGGGTGCTGCCATCCAAGGAGGTGTATTGCAAGGCGATGTCAAAGATGTGTTGTTGCTAGATGTAACACCTTTATCTTTGGGTATTGAAACCTTGGGTGGGGTTTTCACACGCCTTATTGAGCGCAATACCACTATCCCGACGAAAAAATCGCAAGTTTTTTCGACAGCTGATGATAACCAGAGTGCTGTAACGATTCGTGTTTTCCAAGGTGAACGGGAAATGGCAAGTGATAATAAGTTATTGGCTCAATTTGATCTTGTTGGTATTCCTCCAGCACCACGTGGTATACCTCAAATTGAAGTTACTTTTGATATCGATGCGAATGGTATTGTTAATGTTTCGGCCAAAGATAAGGGAACAGGTAAAGAGCATCAAATTCGTATTCAGGCATCAGGTGGTTTAAGTGATGCTGATATTGAAAAAATGGTAAAGGATGCAGAAGAGCACGCGGCTGAGGATAAAAAACGCCGTGAAGGTGTTGAAGCTAGAAATCAAGCGGAGGCTCTTATTCATTCAACTGAAAAGTCGCTCAATGAATATGGCGATAAAGTATCAGCTGAAGAAAAGGGACAGATTGAAACAGCAATATCTGATTTGAAATCTGCGCTTGAAGGCAGTGATACGGAAGAAGTAACAACAAAGATGCAAAAATTAGCAGAAGTCAGTATGAAACTTGGACAGGCTATGTACGAAGCCTCACAAGCAGCGAGCGCTGACACTGAAACAGAGGCAAAGAATGATGATGTTGTTGATGCTGATTTTGAAGAAGTTAATGATAAGAAGAAATAGTGTCAGCATATGTGTTGATTAATTGATAAACCCGGCCTTTGAAATATAAGGCTGGGCTTTATTATTTGAGATAAGTTGCAACTTTGTTGCTAAAAATATAAATTAAAAGCAATATTATCCATAAAGATGGATGACAGAAAAATTATCAGGAATACATGATGAAGGTTGACTATTATGAAATTCTTGGCGTGACTCGCGAATGTGATGATAAAAAGTTGAAATCTGCTTTTCGTAAGTTGGCAATGCAATATCATCCTGATCGCAACGCGGGGGATAAAGAGGCAGAGCGAAAATTCAAAGAAATTGGCGAAGCCTATGAAGTTCTTAAAGATCCCCAGAAGCGTGCTGCTTATGATCGATTTGGCCATGCGGCCTTTGAAAATAGCGGTGGTCAAGGGGGAGCAAATCCCTTTGGTGGTTTTGCTGCTGGTGGTGGATTTGCGGATATTTTCGAAGACTTTTTTGGTGAGATTATGGGAGGGACACACCGTAAGCGTGGTGATAGTCGCGAACGTGGCGCAGATTTGAGTTATAATATGGAAGTGACTTTAGAAGAGGCATTTTCAGGAAAAACTGCAGAAATTAATATTCCCAGTTCCGTTACGTGTGATGTTTGTGAAGGATCAGGAGCGAGAAAAGGCTCTAAGCCGCAAGTTTGTGGAACATGTCATGGATCTGGTCGTGTGCGTGCTGCACAGGGTTTCTTTTCTATTGAGCGGACATGTCCTACATGTCATGGACGTGGTGAAACTATTACGGATCCATGCCCCAAATGTCAGGGGACACGGCGTATAGAGAAAAAACGTTCATTAAGCGTAAATGTTCCAGCTGGTATTGAAGATGGAACGCGTATTCGCCTTTCTGGTGAGGGTGATGCTGGTATTCGTGGTGGGCCCAATGGTGATCTTTATATTTTCCTTTCCATTAAACCGCATGAGTTTTTTCAGCGAGAAGGAGCAGATCTTCACTGTCGCGTTCCTATTTCAATGGTAACAGCTGCTTTAGGAGGAGAGTTTGAAGTTTCCGACCTTGATGGTGTTAAAGCACGCGTTAAGATTCCAGAAGGGACACAAAATGGACGTCAATTCCGCCTTAGAGGCAAAGGTATGCCTATGTTGCGCCGTCAGCAAGCAAGGGGTGATCTTTACATCCATATCACGATTGAGACACCGCAGAAATTAACGCAAGAACAACGTGAATTGTTGCAAAAATTTGAGAAACTCTCAAATCATGAAAATTCACCGCAATCACATGGTTTTTTTTCACGTATGAAAGAATTTTTTGAAAATATTTCTGGTTAAAATATGTGAATGTTCTCAGAATAATTAGAGAGAACTGTGGGAAAGTTATTTTCATTAAGCTTTCTATTGTCTCATTATCTTTGAAAAGCATTTTTTCTTGAAAAGAAAAGAGAGAGATAGCTAATTTAGGATAAACTCCTGCTGCTGATAGTTTTTATATTTCATGAATTTTATGGATAAGTCTTATTTTTGAGTGTCTATAACATTTTAAAAAGGGCTTATCCATATAAGAACGCAATTGAGTGATTGATAATAAATATTGCCAGTGTCATGATAACTGCCTTTATGCATTCAGTATTTTTTGTGTTTATTTTTTCACTCAAAATTTCTTTTTAAAGGCTCTATAATAAAACTATAAAATAGGTAGCGGCTTGCCAAGAAACGCTAAATAAACTGTTAGGCAATCCATCTTTTTCAAATAAAGTATCAAATTCTTATAACCGATTTTATTTTTGGCATTTTTCATAGTTTTAATCACTGCTTCCTTTAAAATAAGGGTTATTTTATTCGGAATAGCTTTTACATGCCTCATCTTAGCTTTTAGCAGTAATCATGTCTTTTTAGATGCGGATTTAGTTTTGTATTTCTGATGTCATAAATAGTTCTTCCAGATAATAAAAAACGCTATAATCAAGTTTATTTTGTTCCAAAGAAATTGTGGAATGAGATAATGTGTGTTGAATGCTAAAGAAGACATAACAAAACAAGTTTTGAGGTATTCGATGTATCTCTCTTGTGGGGAAACAGATTCGATGGAATTCACTTAATTGAATTTATTGGCATAATAAAAAGTTGGTGGGAAGATAGAGGAAGTTACCTTTAAAAAGAAAAAATAAATACAATAAAAAATAGCACAATATGCTTAGAAAACAGCACGATATATTGTTGAAATTGATTAGTGATATGGAAAGGGAAATTTACGAAATGAATCTTTTTTCATAAAATAACATAATTAAAAGAATTAAAAATTCTAAAAAACATTGAATAATTCAAGCATGTATCGCTATGCAGAAAGAAAAACTTAATGACAGATCATGAAAAATGAGAAGTTTTATAAAACCTTACGAAGAGAGTAATCTAAACAATTAAATGCTTTTACGAAGATGCTTCTGAAGAGCTACTCGCAATAAAATCAAAATATATGATAATTTTGCAAAGCCTTTTTTCAATTTTACGATATAAAAAGATAAATTATTATTATAAATCAATTTATTATAATTCTCCATGAGGAGCGTTCAGTTGACATTTCCTCATGTTTAATGATTGAGAAAAAGTCAAATTTTTAAAACCAAAGTTATAGTTTATTGAGATAAGCTATAAAGCGGTTGAGTGATTTCTTATCTTGGGAATATGTTAATTTTATTATGATAAGAAACTTTATTTTTATCTTACAAAATCAATGGTTGTATATATTCCTATTCATTGTTAAGTATCCATAGGGATAAACTAATGAGTTGAATGTACGGCTTAGCTTCAAAATTTTGCTTTTCAATTTTATATATAAGATCATAAAATAATGACATTTTTTTACGTCTATTTTGTTTAATTTTTCGCTGTCAATTTTTAAAGGAAGTATTTTGTATTTCATTTCGTTATTCCTTTTTCGTAATTTAGAGGAAAATTGACGATTTTCAGGGGAGGGGGTGGATAGAGTAAAGTTTGGTTTTATTGTTTTCACTTTTCCTAAATTTCATTAAGAGATGGTAAAAAGTGATGAGGAGGCTCTATTGATGGATGATGCTAAAAACGGTGATGTAGATGTTTTGGAAAAACAAGCAGCATTTTTATCGTCTGCTTTACCTTATATGCAAAAATATGAAAATGAAACGGTCGTGGTAAAATATGGCGGCCATGCTATGGGTGATCCTGATTTGGGGCGAGCATTTGCGCGTGATATTGCTCTATTAAAGCAATCGGGAATTAATCCTGTTGTTGTTCATGGTGGTGGGCCTCAAATTGCTGAAATTTTAATGAAAATGGGGATTGAATCGCGATTTGAAAACGGACTACGGGTAACCGATGAGCGGATCGTTGAAGTGGTTGAAATGGTTTTAGCGGGTTCCATAAATAAAGAAATTGTTGCTCTCATCAATGCTGAGGGTGAATGGGCAATAGGATTATGCGGCAAGGATGGCAATATGGTTTTTGCCGAAAAGGCTTATAAAACTGTCATTGATCCTGATTCGCATATTGAACGTGTTTTAGATTTGGGGTTTGTTGGTGAGCCTGTTGAAGTTGATCGCACATTGCTAGATCTTTTAGCATCTTCTGAAATGATACCAGTTCTTGCTCCTGTAGCTCCAGGACGCGATGGTAAAACTTATAATATCAATGCTGATATTTTTGCTGGAGCTATTGCTGGTGCATTAGAGGCTAAACGCCTTTTATTTCTCACTGATGTTCCTGGTGTTTTGGATAAACAGGGTAAACTTTTAAAAGAATTGACAGTTTCTGAAGCTGAAAAATTTATTAAAAATGGGACAATTTCAGGAGGTATGATTCCAAAAGTAGAGACTTGTATAAAAGCCCTTCAAAATGGTGTGGAAGGTGTTGTCATTTTAAATGGTAAAACTCCTCATTCTGTTTTACTAGAGCTGTTTACCGAACAGGGAGTTGGAACGCTTATTGTTTCATAAATTGTGGGGAAAATTGGAAGAGAAAGTTTTTCATGGTGAATCTAAAACAGTTTAAATATCCTTTATTAAGTAAGCCAGAATTGGCAATATTTACTGCGACAATATTGTGGGGCATTACATTTTTAGTCATTCACATTGCGGTACGCTATAGTGGTCCTCTGTTTTTTGTTGGATTTCGTTTTATTGTTGCATCTCTTATATGTGGGGTAATTTTTTGGCGCTCTATAAAAGGTATAACTGTTTATGAAGTTTTCGCTGGGATGGCGATAGGTTTAGCCATGTTTTTTGGTTATGCTTTTCAAGCAGCTGGACTTCAAACAATTATTAGTAGTCAGTCAGCTTTTATCACAGCGCTTTATGTACCGATGGTTCCAATCTTGCAATGGATTGTTTTTAAAAAACCTCCCCGTTTAGCTTGTTGGATTGGTATTATTTTCGCTTTTATTGGGCTTGTATTGATTTCAGGACAAAAGCCGGGAAATTTTGATTTTTCAAAAGGCGAAATTTTAACTTTGTTAGGCGCTTTAGCGATTGCTGGAGAAGTCATACTCATCGGAATTTTTGCGAACAAGGTTGATAGTCGGCGTGTAACCATTATTCAGTTATTTTTTAGTGGTTTTTTTTCATTTGCTTGTATGCCTTTGATGGGTGAAAGCATTCCTGAATTTTCGTGGGTGTGGTTTAATATTGGTATAGGATTGGCATTAATGAGTGCCATCATTCAATTAGCTATGAATTGGGCACAAAAGTCTATTTCCCCTACGCGTGCGACACTCATTTACGCAGGTGAACCGGTATGGGCTGGTATTGTTGGGCGTTTGGCTGGAGAACATTTATCTCCCTTAGCTTTATTGGGCGGTTTGCTTATTCTGATTGGGATCATTGTGGCTGAATTACAACCTTCACAATGGCGTAAAAAAAATAAAGCAATTAAAAAAATTGATTAGCTATACATTTTTTTATTATGATTTTATTGCATGAGATTTTTTCTTGTAGAGTTTTCATTTTTAAGGCTTTTTTAATATTAAGATGATTAAGAAGTTCTATAAGTTATTCCAGCTTTTGCATGCCAAATTGGAGAAATAGTATGCTTCTATCTGTTTGCCTAACTTCTGAAACGGGCAGACAACCTTTATTGAGCCAAAGCATGAGGTGATATAAAGGTAAAAATTAACGCCTATCTTTAAATTCGGCTTTACAACTTTCAAAAATATCTACGGTAATGTTTTTGAATAATGAAAACTATGCACTGTCGCACGTTATTTCTTTTGTCCTTTAATAGAGTTACGCTTCTCACGCAAAATAGAACGTCCAAAGTACCCATAACGTTGTGCATTAAATCGTTTTTTTTAAAAGATAATTTTCTCAATATACATCATATTCATTGACGGTCCACATGAAGTATAGAAAAACCACAGAGCATCATTATAAATCAATGCGTTATCCAATGAATCGAAGAGGATTGGTGTGTTTTATCTTTAATAGAGGAAGGAAGGAGTTATATAAAAAGTATACAAAAGCATCACTCAATAGAGCATATTTCTAAAGTTTTAAAAATTGAGAAGAAACTCCCTCGATATTCATGTTATCTTATATAAGATTGCTAAAAAAGAAGATTATTGCATACAAATAAAAAAGCATTTCTTGCGAATTTATTGCAAGCCTAAATGATATACACGCCCATCATATAAATATGATAATACATTGATTTATAATTATAATATATCATTATTCACATTGAGTTAAAACCCTGAATATTGTAAAACTTTCTCACTTCAAATCATTTTCATGTTAAATCAATCCAAATCACTTGCTTACACATCACAAGTGGGTGGGGGGCATGTGGGTAAAGACTGTACAAGAAAGGCATATCTCTTATAAACTTTTTCAAGTGTAAAGGATCGTCGTAATATTGGAGGTTGGCAAAGTGTGTGATGGTGCCAGCTTACTACAGCATATGAGTTATCAAATAAGATGTGAAAGGATCATTTTAGCACCATTGGATTTAATTTAGCAAACAAAAGCCTCATTTTTTAGGCTATAAAAAGTTGTGTTTTGAGAAGCTTTTTAGGTTTATATTCTTTTGATAGAAGCCGGAGCATAATTGGTCTTTGCGTTTTGTATTATTCTTTGCTAAATCGCCTTATATGACAATAGATCGTAATTATATTCGTAATTTTTCCATCGTGGCGCATATTGATCACGGCAAATCCACTTTAGCTGATCGTTTGATTCAAATAACAGGTGGGCTTGATACACGTGAGATGAAAGAACAAGTACTCGATTCCATGGATATTGAGCGTGAACGTGGAATTACTATTAAAGCACAGACGGTACGTTTACACTATAAAGCAAAGAATGGTGAAACCTATATTTTAAATCTTATGGATACACCTGGTCATGTGGATTTTGCTTATGAGGTTTCGCGTTCATTGGCAGCTTGTGAAGGTTCTCTGTTGGTGGTGGATGCAAGCCAAGGCGTAGAGGCGCAGACGTTAGCAAATGTTTATCAAGCCATTGATAATTCCCATGAGTTGGTTGTTGTTCTCAATAAAGTTGATCTTCCAGCAGCAGAACCTGAGCGTGTTAAAGAACAAATTGAAGATGTGATAGGCATTGATACATCTCAAGCAGTAGAAATATCAGCAAAAACAGGTTTGGGTGTTCCTGATGTTCTGGAGGCAATTGTTGCACAATTACCACCTCCACATACAGGCGATGTTGCAAATCCCTTGAAAGCAATGTTGGTTGATAGCTGGTATGATGCATATCTTGGCGTTATTGTATTGGTACGGGTGATAGATGGTATTTTAAAAAAAGGACAGACCATTCGTATGATGGGTACAGGTGCAAAATATCCAGTTGAGCGCGTTGGGGTGTTTACACCTAAAATGGTACAGGTTGATGAGTTAGGACCAGGCGAGATTGGTTTTATCACTGCTTCTATCAAAGAGGTAGCAGATACACGGGTTGGGGATACGATTACTGAAGAGTGCCGTCCTTGTGAAAATGCTTTGTCTGGTTTTAAGCCTGCGCAACCGGTTGTCTTTTGTGGGCTTTTTCCAATTGATGCTGCTGATTTTGATGATTTGCGTGCAGCCATGGGCAAATTACGCTTAAATGATGCGAGTTTTTCTTTTGAAATGGAAACGTCTGCGGCTTTGGGGTTTGGTTTTCGCTGTGGTTTTTTGGGACTTCTGCATCTTGAAATTATTCAAGAGCGATTAGAGCGTGAGTTTAATTTGGATTTAATTGCGACAGCACCTTCAGTTGTTTATCGCATGAATATGAATGATGGTTCTGTTAAAGAGTTGCACAATCCAGCGGATATGCCTGATGTGGTTAAAATTTCTTCCATAGAAGAACCATGGATTCGAGCGACAATCATGACTCCTGATAATTATCTTGGGTCAATTTTAGAGCTATGCCAAGAGCGGCGTGGGGTACAGGTTGGTTTGTCCTATGTTGGAACCCGTGCTATGGTAACGTATGATTTACCACTGAATGAAGTTGTTTTTGATTTTTATGATCGGCTAAAATCGATTTCAAAGGGTTATGCTTCTTTTGATTATCAAATGACAGATTATGCAGAAGGTGATTTAGTTAAAATGTCTATTTTGGTGAATGGAGAGCCTATTGATGCATTATCGATGCTTGTTCACCGCATGATTGCAGAAAAGCGCGGGCGTTCAATGTGTGAAAAACTGAAAGATCTTATTCCTCAGCATATGTTTCAGATTCCAGTTCAAGCGGCTATTGGTGGTAAAGTTATAGCGCGCGAAACGATTCGTGCTTTGCGTAAAGATGTAACAGCGAAATGTTACGGGGGTGATGTTACGCGTAAGCGCAAACTTTTGGAAAAGCAAAAAGAAGGCAAAAAGCGGATGCGCCAATTTGGAAAAGTAGAAATTCCACAATCGGCATTTATTCAAGCGCTCAAAATGAACAAATAATGAAAAAAGGGGTATTTTCTCTCATTGATTGCGCTTTTGCTTTTGTCGATTGGTTCAGGTGTTTAAAGGATACTTTAAATAGAATTGCGCCGTGCTTCATGTTTTTGTGTATTGCGTAATGGTGTCACTTTCTTACGTAAAACAGAATGCTTTAAACAAAATACATTTATGTTGCATATTGGCGTGCTCGTTTTCGTAAATCATCACTCAATACATCAAACTCCATTTCACAACGGGGGCTATGAAAAATATAACGTAAAATACACTGTGAATGATATAAAATCCATTTTGGCATTACCGCTTTTACGCGTCAGAAAGGTGCAAAGCGCACCCATCATACTCTTTTTCAGCTCAAAATATTATGACAGTCCTTATCATTTGAGAGAATTCA
This sequence comes from Bartonella sp. AD24XZML, assembly GCF_042196485.1. NCBI lineage: Bacteria > Pseudomonadati > Pseudomonadota > Alphaproteobacteria > Hyphomicrobiales > Bartonellaceae > Bartonella > Bartonella sp. AD24XZML. The sequence continues at coordinate 145,733 of NZ_JBHIQH010000006.1, forward strand.
TTAAAAGTATTTCACTCTTTTCTTAAAGTGTTTCTTACCCACACACCAACTGCGTTTGTAACGTGTAAGGAAATGATAGTGATTGATTCACTATGAAAGGATTTGAAATGAGAGAATCCTTGTATTCGAGGTTATTATTCAAGTTAAAAAACGATGAAATATTATTATGCATTAATCTTGTGTCTAAGAACGTAAAAGATCATTAATGGATGTTTTTTCTCGTGTTTTTTGATCAACGCGTTTTACAATAACAGCACAATAAAGGCTAGGTCCTGCTTCACCATTTGGTAAAGGTTTTCCAGGGAGAGAACCTGGTACAACCACTGAATAGGCTGGTACTTCACCAATAAAAATTTCACCTGTTGTACGATCAATAATCTTTGTTGATTTTCCAATAAAGACTCCCATTCCCAAAACAGCACCTTCACGGATAATACAGCCTTCAACAATTTCAGAGCGAGCACCGATAAAGCAATGATCTTCAATGATTGTTGGATTTGCTTGCAGTGGTTCTAAAACACCTCCAATACCAACACCGCCAGAAAGATGGACATGTTTACCAATTTGTGCACAAGAACCAACGGTGGTCCATGTATCAACCATTGTGCCCTCATCGATAAAAGCACCAAGATTGACAAAGGATGGCATCAATATAACATTGGGTGCAATGTAAGCAGAATGACGTACAATGGCTCCAGGAACGGAACGGAAATCAGCACTTTTAAAATCTTCCTCTTGCCAACCAGAGAATTTTGAAGGAACTTTATCCCACCAATGTGTCCCATTGATTCCACCAGTAATAATTTGCATAGGATTAAGCCGAAAAGAGAGCAAAACCGCTTTTTTCAACCATTGATGAACATGCCATTGTCCATTTTTTTGTCGTTCTGCAACACGGATTTCACCTTTATCAAGAAGGTTCAATGCATGTTCAACACTCTCACGTATTTCGCCTTTTGTGGTAGTATCGATGGAATCACGATCGTCAAAAGCTCGTTCGATAATAATTTCAAGTTGTGTGATATGGGTCATGACGAGAGTTCCGTTAAACAAGTTGAAAGCTTCAAGATTTATTCTCTATGAACTACGCGAAGAAATGTGTTCAGTCAATAAAACGATGAGGAAGTAGGACAGGTGCATGAAAAAAGGCTGTAAAGAAAAAAGAAAAAGGGAGCAAGAAAACTGGACACCACTTCTCCATACGAAGGATGCTCTACAACAGATCCATAAAGTCTCTAATTCAGCACAAGTGCGTTCGTCTACTTATCGTTTAGCCTATATCGATCAAGATTTTATGATGCGTCCAGAGCTGCGCTCACAACGTATTAGTCTTGAATTTTTAAAGCCGGAAATAACCCTTAAAGAATATGATATTCAATCAACAGTTGTTTTGTTTGGTGGTGCGCGTATTCCTGAACCTGGGCAAGCAGCGTGGGTTGCAAAGAATGAAATACAAAAGAAAAATTTGCATGCTATGTCACATTATTACGATGAAGCAAGAGAGTTTGCACGTTTGTGCTCACTTTATTCTGCTACGACACAATATCGTGAATTTGTGGTTGTTACGGGGGGCGGACCAGGAATCATGGAGGCGGGAAATCGTGGTGCTTGTGATGTTGGTGCTCCAACGATTGGCTTGAATATTATTTTACCACATGAGCAAGAGCCTAATTCGTATGTGTCGCCGCATTTATGTTTCAATTTTCATTATTTGGGGATGCGCAAAATGCATTTTTTAGTACGAGCGAAAGCCCTAGCCATTTTCCCTGGAGGATTTGGGACTCTGGATGAACTGTTTGAGACATTAACTTTAGTACAGACGGGGCGTATGAAACAGGTACCAATTTTATTGTTTGGCAAAGAATTTTGGAGCAATACTGTCAATTTTGAGTATCTGTCTGCACAAGGTACAATTTCTCCTACTGATATTAATTTTGTAAAATTTGTTAATACAGCAGCAGAAGCTTTTGAAGAAATTCGTTCTTTTTATAAACTGCTTTAACGACTTTTGAGATGTTCACTCTTGAAGGATCATTAATACTCTACTTTGGTTAAATAAAGTCCTGAGGGGGGGGCAACAACACCACAACGTTTACGATCTTTAGCATGAAGAGCTGCTTCGAGATCTTGAGCTGTCCAACGTCCAATACCTACTTCCATGAGGCTTCCTGCGAATGAACGGATTTGATGATGAAGAAAAGAACGAGCTTGTGCATAAAGGAAAATTTCTTCACCTTCTCTTTGAATATCGAGGCGTTCAAGGGTGCGAATAGGGCTTTTGGCTTGGCAGTGTGCTGAACGGAAAGTTGTAAAATCATGTTGTCCTACAAGCTTTTGCGCTGCTTCATGCATGGCGTCAGCATTAAGAGGCTTTGGCAACCACCACACGCGTTTGGCATTTAAGGCTGGTGGAGAGCGACGATTAAGTATTTTAAAAAGATAATGGCGTTTTATAGCGGAAAATCGTGCATCAAAGTCATCAGGGACATTTTCTACGTTTAGGATTGAAATTGCTTCTCCCTGTTTTCGTAAAAGAGTATTGAGCGCATCACGTACAGTATGGGGATGCCAGTTTTTTTCAAAATCAACATGCGCAACTTGTCCCGTAGCATGTACTCCTGCATCCGTTCGTCCTGCTGTTGTTATGGTCAATTGTTGTCCACTGAAGCAAAAAATCGCTTGTTCAAGAGCTCCTTGTATAGTGTGAAGTTTTGCTTGACGCTGCCAACCAGCATAATTTGAACCATCATATTCAAGAGTGAGTTTAAAACGTGGCATCTTAAAAAACAGCAGAAATATGAGCACCTCGCAAAAATGTTGCGCACTCAAGAATTTTACCGCCAGATCTTTGGAGAGAGGTTATTTCTATCCGTCCTTGCCCACAATGGATAATCAAAGAATCTGGTTCTATCCGTCCAATTTCAAGAGAAGGACCTGTTGTTAAGCGACTATCAAGAATTTTTACACGTTCTTCTCGTCCACCGATATTCATGTTGCACCAGCAACTAGGAGAGGGAGAGAGCGCGCGAATATGCCTATGAATAAACTCTGCAGGTTTTGTCCAATCAATGCGGGTCTCTTCTTTTCTAATTTTGGCCGCATAGGTGATGCCTTCTTCTGATTGTGGGGTCAGTTTAAGTTGTCCTTTTTCAAGAGTTGATAAAGTCTCTACCATAAGTTCTGCGCCAATATGTGAAAGTCTGTTTGAAAGCTCCGCAGTGGTGGTGTTATCAGTAATGGGGATGGAGCGAGAAAGAGCGATAGGCCCCGTATCAAGTCCTTCATCCATTTTCATGATCATGATACCTGTTTCTTTATCACCAGCCATAATTGCTCGTTGAATAGGCGCAGCACCACGCCAACGTGGTAAGAGTGAAGCGTGGGCATTAAAACAACCAAAACGTGGCGTTTCGAGAATAGCTTTGGGTAAAAGGAGTCCATAAGCCACCACAATAGCAGCATCAACAGAAAGTGCTGCAAATTGCTCCTGTTGTTCGATTGTTTTGAGTGTTTGAGGCGTGAAGACAGGAATGGATTTTTCTTGCGCTGCAATTTGAACAGGTGAAGGGATTAATTTAAGCCCTCGACGTCCTGCTGGGCGAGGGGGTTGACTATAAACAGCAACAACATCATGACCTGCATCCAGTAAAGCATGTAAAATAGGAACAGAAAAATCTGGTGTTCCCATAAAACTTAATCGTAAAGCCATTACAAAACTGCTTCCTGCATGTTTTTTTCTTTTGCGCGTTTTTTTAATTTTCGTATCACCATATCGCGTTTGATCTTTGAAATGTAATCAATAAAAAGGCGCCCATCTAAATGATCAATTTCATGCTGCAAGCAAGTTGCTAAGAGATCGTCTGCTTCAATTTCTGTTTGTTTTCCTTCACGGTTCTGATAGCGAACACGAAGGCGTTTAGGACGTTCAACCTCTGCAAAATAATCAGGAATAGAAAGACAACCTTCTTTGTAAATATTACGCTCATCTGAAAGCCATAAAATTTCAGGGTTGATAATAACAAGTGGTTTTTTCTGCTCATCTTCAGAATTTCCAGAGACATCTATAACCAATATACGTAGCGGTATACCAATTTGAATAGCAGCAAGACCAACGCCTTTAGCATTATACATGGTTTCCAACATGTCATCCGCAAGTTTTTGGAGAGCTGAATCGACCTGCTCAACAGGTTTGGACACTTCCCGTAAAATCGGATCAGGTAAAGTAACTAAAGATCTCATTGGCATAAGTAGAGATTAATCAATGGTTTGTTATTGGTCAATATTGAATAACGGATTCTTGCGTTTTTTTACAATAAGAGCGTTATATTACAATTTATGTTTGATTCGTTTTTTTCCATACTTGCTGGTGATTTTTTTTCTAAACTAATGCTTTTGCTTTTATTTATACTTGTCTGTTTGACATTTTTTATGTTGATACATTCTCATCGAAAAAAAGCATTTTTGGAAAATGAAATTGCTGAACGCGCACGTGAGGCACAAATGCAGATGGCTACTTTGCTGAAAACACAAGCTGAAATGCAAGGGCGAATGCAAACGATGGCGGAAATTTTTGGTCAACGGCAGGCTGAATTGAATAAATCACTCAGTGAGCAACTCAATGGGATGACAACAAGCTTAGGCCAAACACTTCAGGTACAGACCAAATCCACTTATGAAAATTTTAATCGTTTGCAAGAGCGTTTAGCAGTGATTGATGCAGCACAAAATAATATTCAATCGCTTACGGGACAAGTTGTTCAGTTGCAGTCCATTTTAAGCAATAAGCAGACGCGTGGTACTTTCGGTCAAGGGCGGATGGAAGCAATTATTGCCGATGCCTTACCAACAAACGCTTATGCTTTTCAGGCTGTTCTTTCCAATGGAAAGCGCCCAGATTGTCTCATTCATATGCCCAATAAAGCTCCTTCTCTTGTTGTTGATGCTAAATTTCCTCTGGAGGCTTGGAATGCTATGCGTAAGGCAGAATCAGCGCAAGAGCGTCAAGAGGCAGAACGCCAATTTCGTACCGATATGGAAGTTCATATCCGTGATATTGCACAAAAATATTTGATTCCTGGAGAAACCCATGACACTGCTTTCCTTTTTGTGCCATCTGAATCGATTTTCGCAACAATTTATGAGGACTTTGAGGCATTGGTACAAAAATCCAATAGAGCCCATGTGATTATTGTTTCACCATCTTTGTTGATGCTCTCTGTCCAAGTGGTACAAACCATTATGAAAGATGCGCGGATGCGTGAACAAGCGCATTTAATTCAATCAGAAGTAGCAAAATTGATGGAAGATTTTGGACGAATGGATACGCGTGTTCGCGCACTACAGAAGCACTTTCATAAAGCAGGTGAAGATATAGAGGGAATTTTGATATCGTCCTCCAAAATCATGAAACGGGCAAATCGCATTGAAACTGTCGAATTAAAAGAAAATTACTCTGAACCAACAAAAATGACAACATTGGCTCAGTCGCGAACATTGCGTTTTGCTGATGAGGAATAAAGCAAAGCAAGCTTCTTAAATATTACAAGTTAGATCATGTTCTTTATTGATTGGTAATCATTTTTTAGTATCTCTATCTTGTTTTATTTCTTAAACGAGAGGAATAGGAATATGCGACACCTTTTGTTTTTAGGGGCACTGGTGTTTTTGCTAGAGGGATGTGCAACAACCACTCCCATCCACACAAATAATGCTTGTGCTATTTTAGCACAAAAAAATGGTTTTTTTGACAATTGGGGTAAGGTGTCTCAAAGAGCGGAAATGCGCTATGGAATTCCTATGCCTATTATTCTTGCAACCATTAAGATGGAATCGAGCTTTCGTCACAATGCACGTCCTCCACGCAAAAAACTACTTGGTTTTATACCATGGAAGCGTCGGTCGACAGCTTATGGTTATGCTCAAGCGCTTGATAGTACATGGGCAATGTATCTTCGCTCTACAGGAAAGTCTTTTGCATGGCGTACGAATTTCGCAGATGCTGCTGATTTTGTTGCTTGGTATCATCGCCAAAGTGTTCAACGCAATGGGGTGAGGTTTGATGATGCATATAGCCTTTATTTAAATTATCATATGGGGCATGGTGCTTATGCACGTAGTGGTGGGCATGTCAGTGCTGCGCTTTCACAGACAGCACAGCGCATGGCAAGGATATCGAGGCTCTATGAACAGCAATTAAAAAGATGTGGATGGCATTAGGGAAGATTTTTGAAAATCTCAATCAGGGAATTGATAGGATAAAATTATTCGAAAGCAAAATTCCGCATGGTATGATAAAATAGTGTCGTTTTTCCGATCGTTCAATGAAATAAATTGTTATTTTTTAGAATAAACTCAAGCAACAGAAAGTTTTTGCAATACACAATATATTTGAAGATACTCTCGACATTTTTACCTCCTTTGTTAAAAAAATTTATAATAGAAACTATCTTCTATTTAGCGCTGGCATTTCGCATTGGGCTAAGTGCCAGAGATTATTGCAGAAAAATTTTAAAATATAATATCATTTTTTATTTTCATTATGCGTATTACTGGCTGATTATTATATGAATATTTTCTTTGTTAAGCGTATAAAATAGCAATTAAAACAAAAGCAGTTCGGTCCTCATAAAAAGGGTAAAATATTCAATATAAAAAAACGAGAAATGCATTAAACGAAAAAACGTTATTTTGTATAAAGAGAGCGCTACAGTCTTCAAAAGAACTAGGTGTATTTAGTATTGTATGAAATAAAACATACTCGTCCATCCAGTCCATCTTAATTGAAAGAAGTTATCTTATTGTATTGTAAAAACACTCCCGTTTATAGGATGATAAAGTATATGCAACTTTACACACAATGAATACTCAGGGTAGGGAGTATTCAGAGAAAGATTTGTAGCGCCTATGAAGTAACAAGTCAGTCTCCAATGTTGTGATAGCTTTTGCATTTGAGAATATTTATGAGAAGCATTTTTATTCTTTTTCTTAAATGGTTTAAGCATATTGATTTATAAAGATAATATATCGTTATTCATATTAAAGTAAGAATCTCGAATGGCGTAGGGTTTTATCGTTTCAGATCTCTTGAGGTTGAATCAATAAAACCATTGGCTTGCACATAACAAGCACAATGGGTATGTGGATAAAAACTGTGAAAGAAAAGACTAAAAATGTTTTTTTATGAACATACATTCTCAAATGTAAGAATTATCCGTAACATTGGGAATTAGCACATATAATGATGGCACCACTTTGCTCTCACACCTCAACCTTGTTTGTGACGTGCAAGGAAAAAAATTAATTGATCAATATATTATTTAAGCGTTAATATACCTTAGTATTGAGCAGGTATATGCTACTCAAGGTGGGTAATTTTTAATTGGAAGAACATCTGATCAGGCTAAAAATACTCAAAGAAAGTTCTGATTCGCAATAATTGAGAAGTATATTTTAATATTTTATTCTCTACTCTTTGTTTAAGTACTTCATATCTTTTAAAAAGATACCGGTAAACAACACATTATGATATTTGTGGAAATATTGTGGTAAAGGAAATTCAAATTTTGTCCTTTAAGACAAGGCGTAAGTTAAACAGCTCATTTTCTATTTCTGTGCAAAGCATAAAAAAATTATCTACTTTCACGGTTGCAACAGTAAATTTTATAATCCAACAAATGATTAAAAATGTATTATAATATCATTAAGATGCAAGGAACAGGCGCTATTGGAATGATAATTAAATAGCACATAAACCTTTTAAATTGATGCACACATCTTTTATTATAATTGATTTCCTTGATAGAACAGTTGGTCTTTTTGGTGGAGCTAAGCGGGATTGAACCGCTGACCTCTTGCATGCCATGCAAGCGCTCTCCCAGCTGAGCTATAGCCCCTATAAAAACAAATTGTCCCAAAAAGACAGTATACAATTCCAGCTTTTCTAGAACGATCAAAATTGAAGATCAAGAAGAATTTACATTCAATAAAAAAGATGTCCTCTTTTACTTCTTTTAAGCATCGTCATCATTAGAAACACCGCCTCCGAGAATATCAGTAACGTCATCATCTTCATCGTCACCATCATGAGACAAAAATGTATCATCATCATCACCAAGATCTACATCACTATCTTCTAAATCAGGAAGATCGTCATCTTTAGAATCCACATCATCATCTTCAAGAAGCATAAAAGCAGATTTTTCAAGTGCTGTATCAAGCTCTTCAGTATCAACTTCTTCTTCATTATTTGCTTCAGCTGCTGCAACTTCAAAGTAAGAACGCGGATAAGAAATTCCTGTATAGGGCGACACAATAGGATCGCGATTTAGATCGTAAAATTTTTTTCCTGTTTCTGGATCAACACGTTTAGTTCCAAGTTCTTGTTTTGCCATAAACCGTGCCTCTTTGATTAACTGTTATTCCATTAAAAGATAAATTTTATGGTGCTTAATCGAAAAATAATACCTTTGTCAAAGATAAATACACTGTTCCACAGTGATTTTTTCATGACGTCTTTTAAAGCATGTGCTAAAGGATGCACAATTTCATAAAAGTTAGATAGAATTAAATAGAATTTCCATGCAAAAAGCAATCCCTATAACCACCTATAAATCGAGTAGTCTCTCTGGAAAAATTCAAATACCAGGAGATAAATCAATCTCTCATCGCTCTCTTATATTGGGAGGATTAGCAAGTGGTGAGACATATATTCATGGATTACTTAAAAGCGCTGATGTACTCAATACAGCTGCTGCTATGCAAGCTATGGGTGCCTGTATTATTAAAAAAGAAGATTTCTGGATCATACGAGGAACAGGGAATGGTTGCCTTTTAGCTGCACAAAAACCTTTAGACTTTGGAAACGCTGGAACAGGTGCTCGTTTGGTTATGGGAATGGTTGGTCCGTATCATATGAAAACAACCTTTATTGGTGATGCTTCTCTCTCTAAACGTCCAATGGGACGTATCCTTGATCCACTGCGTCTCATGGGGGTTGAAGTTGAGGCAACGCGCGACGATCACCTTCCTTTAACGCTTTATGGTCCGAAAATGGCTAATCCGATTCGTTACCGTGTTCCAATAGCTTCCTCCCAAATTAAATCAGCAATCCTGCTTGCTGGACTCAATACCGCCGGCACTACAACTGTTATTGAACCAGTTCTGACACGAGATCATACGGAAAAAATGTTAAAAGCATTCGGTGCGCAACTTGAAATAGAAAAAGATAACGAAGGTGCGCGTTTGATTCATCTTAATGGTCAACCCCATCTTACTGGACAAACGATTCATATTCCAGGTGATCCTTCTTCTGCTGCTTTTCCAATTATCGCAGCCCTTCTTATAGAAGACTCTGATATCACCATTGAAAATGTTTTGATAAATAACTCTCGAATAGGACTTATCGAAACATTGTGGGAAATGGGTGCTCAAATTGAATTTTTGAACCGACGTCAAACAGGTGGAGAGGATGTTGCTGATCTACGGATAAAGTCATCGGTCCTTAGAGGCGTTACGGTGCCCAAAGAACGTGCTCCATCGATGATTGATGAATATCCTGCTTTGGCAGTAGCAGCAGCCTTTGCAGAAGGCAAAACAGTAATGCTAGGAATTGAAGAATTGCGTGTAAAAGAATCGGATCGATTGTCTGCTGTTGCTCAAGGATTAAAAATTAATTGCGTAGACTGTGAAGAAGGTCAAGATTTTCTTGTTGTTTATGGAAAAGGTTCTGCCAAAGGTTTGGGGGGGGGGTATGTTGCCACACATCTTGATCATCGAATTGCTATGTGTTTTCTCATTTTTGGGCTTGTATCAGAAAAACCTGTTACCATTGATGATAAACGAATGATCGCTACGAGCTTTCCAGAATTTATTCCTTTTATAAAACAACTTGGGGGAAAAATCGCTTGAAGCCTTTTGTTATCGCCATTGATGGACCTGCTGCCTCAGGCAAAGGAACCTTAGCACGCAAAATTGCTGCACATTATCGCCTTCGTCATCTCGATACTGGTCTTACTTATCGTAGTGTTGCTCATACGCTTTTACAGCAAAATTTAGCTCTTAATGATGAAAAAAATGCTATTATTTATGCTAAAGGACTTGATTTTAACATCTTAAATCCTTCTCTTCTTTCTTCTCATGAACTTGGTGAAGCGGCTTCAAAAATAGCAATTAACCCTGCTGTACGCAAAATTCTTGTCGAAAAACAACGCAACTTTGCTAAAGTTTTGCCCGGTTGTGTGCTTGATGGGCGTGATATCGGAACGATTGTTTGTCCTGATGCCGATATCAAGTTTTATATTCTAGCCAATGTTCAAACACGCGCCAAACGCCGCTACCAAGAGATTTTAAAAAAAGGTGTTCAAGCAAATTATCATGAAATCCTAGCTCAACTTGAACAGCGCGACAGTCGCGATATAACGCGCAAACAAAGTCCACTAAAACCAGCAAAAAACGCCCACTTGCTTGATACGTCAGAATTGAGTATAGAAGCAACATTTGAAATTGCATGCAGCTTTATTGATCCAATCATAAAAATGCATATAATTGGATAAATTCGTTAAGGTAACTTCCAGCCTAGCGCTAACTTTTTTTCCTTTATTCAAGGAAAAAGGCTAGGGAGTTACTTATGTTAACACTAACCTAGCGCTCATACCTTATAATACAAGGTGTATATTAGGAGTTCTTATGTCACAATACAATCCCACAACAGCGGATTTTGAAGCCCTTTTAACAGAATCTTTTCAAACTAATGATCTTAATGAAGGATCTGTTGTTAAAGGTCGTGTTATTGCAATCGAAAAAGACATGGCCATTATTGATGCTGGTCTTAAAGTCGAAGGACGTATTCCTCTCAAAGAATTTGGAGCTAAAGCAAAAGATGGTTCTTTGCAAGTTGGCGATGAAGTTGAGGTTTACATTGAACGCATTGAAAATGCGATGGGTGAAGCTGTTTTATCGCGTGAAAAAGCACGGCGCGAAGAAAGTTGGGTCCGTTTGGAGGAAAAATTCAATGCTGGTGCACGCGTTGATGGAGTGATCTTTAGCCAAGTAAAAGGTGGTTTTACAGTCGATCTTGATGGTGCAGTTGCTTTCTTGCCTCGCAGCCAAGTTGATATTCGTCCCATTCGTGATGTTTCACCCCTCATGCATAATTCACAGTCCTTTGAAATTTTGAAGATGGATCGTCGTCGTGGCAATATTGTGGTCTCACGCCGCACTGTTTTAGAAGAAAGTCGCGCTGAGCAACGCTCAGAAATCGTACAAAATCTTGAAGAAAACCAAATCGTTGAAGGTGTGGTGAAAAATATTACAGATTATGGTGCCTTTGTTGATCTTGGTGGGATTGATGGTCTCTTGCACGTTACAGATATGGCATGGCGGCGTGTTAATCACCCATCTGAAGTGCTCACAATTGGCCAAACGATTAAAGTGCAGATTATTCGCATTAATCAAGATACGCACCGTATTTCTCTTGGAATGAAACAGCTTGAAAGTGATCCTTGGGAAAGCATCAGTGTCCGGTATCCGATTGGTAAAAAAATTACGGGTGCTGTTACCAACATTACTGATTACGGTGGTTTTGTTGAAATTGAACCAGGAATCGAAGGGCTGATCCATGTTTCTGAAATGAGTTGGACAAAGAAAAATGTTCATCCTGGAAAAATTCTGTCTACATCACAAGAAGTAGAAGTGGTTGTTCTTGAGATTGATCCTTCTAAACGGCGTATTTCTCTTGGCTTAAAGCAAACATTTGAAAATCCATGGGAAGCTTTTGCCAATAAATTTCCTGTCAATTCGCAAATTGAAGGAGAGGTCAAAAATAAAACAGAATTTGGTCTGTTTATTGGGCTTGAAGGCGATGTTGACGGTATGGTTCATTTGTCTGATCTTGATTGGAACCGTCCTGGTGAACAAGTTATTGATACTTACAATAAAGGCGATATCGTTAAAGCTGTGGTCCTTGATGTTGATATTGAAAAAGAGCGCATTTCTCTTGGAATTAAGCAGCTTTCCAGTGATAAAGTTGGAGAAGCAGCTGCTTCTGGCGAATTGCGAAAAGGTGCAGTTGTAACATGCGAAGTGATTGCTGTTAACGACAATGACATTGGTGTGAAATTGATTGACCACAACCTTGAGACAACCATTCGGCGTGCTGATCTTGCGCGTGATCGTGATGAGCAACGTCCTGAGCGTTTCGCAATTGGGCAAAAGGTTGATGCTCGCATCACAGCATTTGATAAAAAAACACGTAAAATTTCAGTATCGATTAAAGCTTTAGAAATTGCTGAGGAAAAAGAAGCTGTTGCACAATATGGTTCTACAGATTCAGGTGCTTCTCTTGGTGATATTCTGGGTGCAGCTTTGAAAAAACAAGAACAAGATTAATCATCAATCATTAAAGTTGGTTTTATTATTAAGGTCACTCATTAGGAGTGACCTTTTTATTTTCTAAAAAAATTGTCTGCTTATTTTTAAATTATTGAAACAAAAATTATAAATGCTTGCAAATAAAAACAAAAAGTTTGTTTTTTGTCTAACAACGGTTCACTATTCAGATAAAATGCTTAAAATTTAAATAAAAAACGATGTAATTGAATAACAATGGGACACTATGACGTGCATAATACCTTTCATAAAGTGCTTTTTTTCTCAAAAAGAGAAAAAAGATCATTTTATTAATACGGATTTTCCTCTTCGTGCAATTTATAAGGTACAGGAAGATCTTTATAACTTAGGGCATGATATAGCTTCTGGTAAAGAAATTTTACTCCCTGAATATGAAGGAGTAGGAGATTTTCGCAAGAGATTGAATGAAAATGCTAAACTTATTCTTCATGCCTTTCATACCAGTGATTTTGCTGCTCGAAATGATGAAACCATCGCACCATCTGCTCAATGGCTCATTGATAATCATTACACCATTGATAAAACCATACAAAAGCTACGTTGTAATCTACCCAAGTCCTTCATAAAGCAACTTCCTCTTTCTACACACAAAGCCGGAATACCACGAATTTTTGCTTTAACTTGGCTTTATATTGCGCATACCGATAGCAGCTTTTCACAAGAAACACTCACTGCTATAACCAACGGATTTCAAGAAGTTTGTGCGCTCACAATTGGTGAATTGTGGGCTCTTCCTTCAGTTATGCAAATGCTGCTCATTGAAAATGTCCGTCGTCTTTCAGTACGTATCGAAAAAGCGCGACATATGCGCCATCTTGCTAGTCAAGTTGCAGATAAAATTTCTCTTGTAAAAAATAAAACAAATCTACACTCTCTTTTTACGCAGTATAAATCATTTATTGTTGATCCAACTTTTTCAGCACATTTATTCTATCGCCTGCGCAGTGCATCTGTCGATTCAACCGTAGCATTAACTTGGCTTGAAAAGCAATTGAAAAGCCAAGGCAGTAGCTTAGAGATTGCAACAGCCGATGAACATACCCGACAAGCAGCAGATGGTGTGACCATGGGTAATATTATCCGTGCTCTTAAAGCTATAGATGATGTTGATTGGACAGCATGGTTTGAAACAGTGAGTTGTGTCGATTCTATTTTGCGTAAAAATAGTGATTTTTCTGAAATTGATGCTCACTCACGCAATATTTATCGACAAGTCATTGAAAAAGTTTCTCGCTTTTCGCCTCTTAGTGAACTGGAAGTTGCACATAAAGTTGTAGAAATGGCAAATTCCACTTCTAAAGATATGCCTTATCATTCTTGTGTGGGGTGGTACCTTGTTGATGATGGTTGTGGTATATTTGAAAAGGCTTGTGGATATATTCCGCCCTTTTTCATAAAATGGACACGCGCTTCCTGTTGCTCAAAATTGAGAGTCATCGCCATTCCTGTCTCTTTTCTGACGCTTGCTCTTTTGCTTGTAATTTACGCCCTTTTACAGCTATCTGGCATGACACAATGGATGTCTTTTTGCTTTACTGTATTGGCGCTTTTTCCTGCTATCGATGCTGCTTTTGCTTTATTTAATACTGTTGTTTCGTGGTTTGTCCCATCAAGACAACTCATTGGTTATGAATATAAAGAAGGTATTCCAAAACATGCACGGTCAATGGTTGTTGTACCTACTTTGATGACATCACGCGATGATATTGATGAACAAGTGCGCAATCTTGAAGTGCACTATCTTTCCAATCCTAAAGGTGCCATTCATTTTGCACTCATTACAGATTGGGTGGATGCTCCATTGAGAGAAACGCAAGATGATCTTGATTTATTGCACTATGCGCAAAAGAATATTGATAAACTCAATAATCGTTATCATCGTGATGAACTTCCGCTTTTTTTCCTTTTACATCGCCGACGCCTTTATAATACAAGCGAAAAATGTTGGATGGGATGGGAACGAAAGCGAGGAAAACTTCATGAACTTAATCGACTCTTAAGAGGCGATAAAAATACAAGCTTTTATCCTCCCAATCCACGTCTTCCTATGGATTGCCGTTTTGTTATGACGCTGGATTGTGATACACGTCTTACTCCAGAGAGCGTCGCGAAACTTGTTGGAAAGCTTAACCATCCACTCAATCATCCCGTTTTTGATCCACAAAGTGGAAAGGTTATAAAGGGCTATAGCATTTTACAACCACGCATTATTCCTTCTCTTACAACAGGAAAAAAAACATCAATTCTCCAACGGGTTTTTTCTATAAACCGTGGCATTGATCCTTATGTTTTTGCTGTTTCTGATACTTATCAAGATCTTTTAGGAGAAGGCACCTTTATTGGTAAAGGTCTTTATAATATTGATGCATTTGAACAAGCGCTTGATGGCAAAATTAAAGAAAATACTACTCTTAGTCATGATCTCTTAGAAGGAGGTTATGCTCGTACTGCTCTGGTAAGTAGCATAGAAGTCATTGAAGACTATCCAACCGCTTACAATATTGATGTTATGCGTTATCATCGTTGGGTCCGCGGTGATTGGCAGCTTTTGCCTTATCTTTTTTCCCACCGTCAAATAAGTTCCGTGACGCGTTGGAAAATGCAGGATAATTTACGTCGTTCTCTCACTCCACTTATGTGGTTAATCGCAGCATTTGCAGGATGGGCTTTTTTGTCTTTAAAGAGTGCAATCATCTGGCAGCTATTCTTGTTGTTTAGCTCCTTCATTTCACCCATTCTATGTGTATTAAAAACGCTTGTCTCATCCAATATAGATCATTCTTTGCGTGGACATTTTCAATTAATTTGGAACAAAATTGCTCTTACAAGCGCTGATATATTTCTTAAAACGACGTTTCTTGCTCATTCGGCGTATTTTATGACCGATGCGATTATTCGTACACTCTATCGTATGACGATTTCAAAACAGCATCTTCTTGAATGGAAAACTTCTGCCGCAACAAAATCAATGCCCAATAGTTTGCGTGTCTATGTTTTTACAATGGCACCAGCATCGCTTATTGGTATTCTTACTATAGCACTCCCTCTTTTTTCTGATAGTTTTGCAAGCTTGGTTGCTTTGCCTTTTGGGATAGCATGGTTTTTTTCACCCTTTATTGCTTGGATTGTGAGTCAACCTTCAACCTTTCAAGATAGCCTTGATCTTTCTTCAAAAGATGAAAAAAAACTTCGCTCTATTGCACGGCGGACATGGCTTTATTATACAACCTTTGTCAATGCACAAAACAACCATCTGCCTCCCGATAATTTTCAAGAAGATCCTGAACCTCTTGTTGCTCAACGTACATCGCCTACGAATATTGGCGTTTATCTCCTTTCTATTATTGCAGCACGTGATTTTGGCTGGATTGGTTTTGAAGAGACCATCACCCGTATTGAATGTACATTACGCTCTCTTACAAAAATGGAAAAGTTTCGTGGTCATCTCTATAATTGGTATGAAACGGAGACACTCAGGCCTCTTTTGCCTACTTATGTATCAACCGTTGATTCAGGAAATCTTGCCGGTCATTTGGTAACACTCTCTTCTGCTTTAAGTGAATGGGCTGAAAAACCGCCTCTTTTTTTCCAAAGTGATCTAGAAGGCTTATCGGATGTTCTTGCTATTCTTGAAGAAACTGTCAGAGAAGTTCCAGATCATCAACCCAGTTTACGCTCTTTACGCCAAAAAATCGAAGAAAACATCACTCGTTTTCATGACTCTGTCTTCACTTTTTTAGAACAAGAAAATACGGTCCCTTCTCACATCATAGATCTTTCACTTGCAGCCCACGATATTGTGCACTTAGTCGGTGAACTTGACCACAAAATTCAAACGATAGAATCTGCTCGTGCGCTTTCTTGGGCTAAATGCCTTATCGACACCTGTAACGCTCATCATCATGATGCGACTGCTCATTGTGATACTGAAAAATTACGTAAAAAACTAAACAGGCTGGCTATAATGGCACGGCAAATAGCCTTTGATATGAAATTTGACTTTTTAGAACAGTCTAAACGGCATCTCTTATCCATTGGATATCGTGTTCAAGAAAACAAACTCGATGAAAATTGTTATGACCTACTTGCTTCAGAAGCACGTCTTGCAAGTTTTTTTGCCATCGCAAAAGGAGATATAAAACTTAAACATTGGTTTCGTCTTGGTCGACTTCTCGTACCCATAGGTGGGAAAGGTGCACTCCTATCATGGTCTGGATCAATGTTCGAATATCTTATGCCATCTCTCGTAATGCATGAACCTTTAGGGTCTCTCTTAGATCAAACAAATCGATTGATTATTCGTTGTCAAATACAATATGCCCATAAACGGGAATTGCCATGGGGTATTTCAGAAGCCGCATTTAATGCTCGCGATCATTTAATGAATTACCAATACGCTCATTTTGGTGTTCCAAACCTCGGACTCCAACGTGGTCTTTCACGCAATGCTGTCATTGCTCCCTATGCCAGCCTTCTAGCGGCACAATATGCTCCTGCTTGCGCTGTCGCTAATTTAAAACGACTCCGTGATCTTGGAGCTTTAGGAACATATGGTTATTATGACTCTGTTGATTTTACTCCAACACGCGTGAAAACAGGGGAAAAATACGCCATTGTACGCAATTATTATGCGCACCATCATGGCATGTCTATTCTTGCTCTTAACAATGTTATTTTTCAAGGGCGAATGCGTGATCGTTTTCACCGTGATCCCGTTATTGAAGCAACACAATTGCTCTTACAGGAAAGAGCGCCTCATCTCATTCCTATTATTCATACCAAAGCTGTTAATCGTATGCGCAATAAGTCTCAAGCATTTGACGCAGCCCCTTTGCGCATTATTACAAACCCGTTACTCAAACCACGAGCAACTTTACTTTTGTCTAATGGCTTTTATTCTACCATGTTAACAGCGAATGGTTCTGGTTACAGCCGTTGGCACGATTATGCGATTACGCGCTTTATTCCTGATGCAACAGAAGATCAACAAGGTACTTTATTCTTCTTACGTGATACGCATAGTGGACGGTGGTGGTCTGTTACTGGTGAGCCAACACGTGTTATTGAAGAAGAAGCTGTCAGCATTTTTACAGATGAAAAGGCTGAATATACAAAAATGGTTGATGGTATTAAATCAACACTTGAATGTCTTATTACATCTGAAGGATGTGGCGAAGGGAGACGTATTCAATTGATGAATACGACAAATAAAGATCGACTCATTGAAGTGACTTCTTATGGTGAATTAGCGCTTGCAACGATGGATACAGACCAAGTTCATCCTGTTTTTTCCCGTATGTTTATAGAGACAGAAATTACTGAAGAAGGTAAAACAATTTTTGCCAAAAGGCGCAAACGCTCGCCTAGTGATCCTGAAATCTATGTTGCCCATTTTGTTTCTAGTACAACAGATATTCTCCAAGAGACAGAAGCTGAAACAGATCGCTCTCTGTTTATTGGTCGGGGGCGATCCATTCATCGGCCCACTGCATTTGACCGAAATGCTCGTTTCAGTAACAGTCAAGGTTGTGTTCTTGACCCTGTTATGTCATTGCGATGCCGTATAAAAATTTCAGCCCATGAAAAAGCAGAACTTATTTTTTGGACTTTTGCTGCTCATACAAAAGAAGCGCTAAATAATCATATTAAACATTATCGACAACCTGATATGTTTCAAAAAGAACTTTCAATGGCATGGACGCGCTCACAAGTCGCACTGTATCAGAGCGGAACCCAGCTTAAAGAAGCTTTTATCTATCAAAAATATGCAACACCGCTTATTTATCCAGAAAGAACGTGGCGTCTTCCTTCTGAAATATTAGCAAAAACGCTAGGAAAACAGTCTAATCTTTGGCCTATGTCTATCTCAGGAGACAATCCACTCTGTCTTCTTAGATTAAATAACGAGGGAAATATAACTGTACTGCGCGAGCTCCTTAAAGCACATGAATATTGGCGTATGCGCGGACTCATTGTTGATTTGGTCATTCTTAATGAACAAACATTTTCCTACATACAAAATACACAACGCGCTCTTGAGTGGGTCTGTGAATCTTATTATCACCACACGCAAAAAGCAGATGAACGCCAACATATTTTCATGCTTCGACGCGATCAAATGAGTGAAAATAGTTTTAAAACGCTTCTTGCATCAGCGCGTATCGTTCTTGATGCCCAAAATGGCTCTTTATCTGAACAACTTAAACGACTTGATGAGAATGATTTTAATCTCACAATTCGTAAAAATTATCAAGAATCTTATGATCAATTAGACTTGCCAAGATATAACGAAGGAAAGCAATTTACAACACAAACTGAACAAAATCTTTTTTCTTCCATTGGTCTTATTAGCCAACAAAAACCATCCTCTTTTCTCCCAAATGGAGAAGATCTAAGATATTGGAATGGTTACGGTGGTTTTAATCAGCACAATCATTATGTAATACGTCTTCATGGACGTACCACTACACCGCATCCGTGGATTAATGTCATTGCTAATCACAGATTTGGTTTTCATGTCTCTGCTGAAGGTGCAATTTTTACTTGGGCTAACAATAGCCGCGATTATCAACTAACTCCTTGGGCGAATGATCCAACGTCTAACCGACCAGGAGAAGCTCTTTATCTGGTTGATCGCCAGTCTTTAAAACGTTTCTCACCCGTTTCTACTGTTGAATGTGACGAAAATATTGTCTATGAGGCTTGTCATGGGTTTGGATTCTCAACTTTTAAATCAACACATTCAGAAATCGCATTAGAACTGACTCATACACTTGATCCCGAAAAACCTATTCGCTTTTCACGTCTTATCCTTACGAATGAAGGGAAAAAACCACGCAGTTTACGCCTTTATAATTATGTTGAATGGGTTTTGGGAAATGTCCGTACAAAATATGCCCCCTTTATTGTTTCCTCTTATGAGGACAGATGGGGTGCACATTTTATTCAAAATCCCTATCGCATCGAGAAATCTCAACAAGTTACATTTTTATCAGCATCCGAAATGCCAACCAGCACTACGACCAATCGCGCTGAATTTATTGGTGCAACGGGAACCGTAACACGTCCAAATGCGATCCGTAAAGCCGGTGCTCTTTCGAATACCATTGAAGCAGGATGTGATCCTTGTTCAGCATTCGCTTATGATATTGATCTTCAACCAGGGCAAACAAAAGAAATCATATTCTATCTTGGTAGTGCTGAAAATAGGCAAGAAGCTGAAAAATTACTCAATCAAGTACGTGCAAGTGATTTTGAAATTCAGCTCACAAAACAAAAACAGCAATGGAGTGATTTTGTTTCTCCTTTCCAAGTCAAAACACCTGATGCTTCTTTTAATCTTATGGTCAACCATTGGCTTCCTTATCAAATCTACGCATGCCGCATCATGGCACGCGCAGGCTTTTACCAAGCGAGTGGTGCATTTGGTTTTCGTGACCAGTTACAAGATAGCTTGTCTTTGTTATTGCTGGAATCACAATTAGCACGTGAACAATTGTTAAATGCAGCAGCGCACCAATTTCTTGAAGGTGATGTGCAACATTGGTGGTTGCCTGACACAAATGCTGGTGTTCGTACATACATTTCTGATGATATCGTTTGGCTTGCATATGCAACAGCTCTTTATGTCACTACCACTGGTGATGACGCTTTTCTTGATACGCTCATTCCTTTTATTGAAGGTGATGTTCTCAAAAGTGGGCAACAGGATGCTTATTTTCAACCCACCCAATCCTCAAAGGTTGCAACAGTTTATGAACATTGTGCTTTAGCTTTAGACCTTGCCATTAAACGCTGCGGACCACATGGTCTCCCTCTTATTTTAGGTGGGGATTGGAATGATGGTATGAATTTGGTTGGTGTGGAAGGAAAAGGCGAAAGCATTTGGTTAGGATGGTTTCTTGGGTACACATTACAAGCATTTATCTCTTTAGCCAAAAAACGTGGTGATAATAGCCATATGCAAATATGGAGTACGTACCTTGAACATTTAACAAAATCCCTAGAGAAAAACGGTTGGGATGGTGCTTGGTATCGACGTGGTTATTTTGATGATGGAACACCTCTTGGCTCTAAAATCAATGATGAATGTCAAATTGATACCATTGCTCAATCTTGGGCTGTCATTTCTCAAATGGCATCGCCTGAACGTCAAAAACAAGCGATGAAATCAATGTTGGAACAGCTTTATGATAAAAAAGGCGGACTCATTCGCCTTTTTTGGCCGCCTTTTGATAAAAGTACGCTCAAGCCTGGTTATATAAAAGGTTATCCTCCAGGAATTCGAGAAAATGGTGGTCAATACACGCATGGTGCCATTTGGAGTATTTTTGCGTTGGCTGAAATGGAACAAAACGATAAAGCTTATGCTTTATTTTCTATGATAAACCCAATTACCCATGGACAAGATCCTGAAATTTATCGTGTTGAACCTTATGTGATGGCCGCAGATATTTATGCTGTTGAACCACGATGTGGTCAAGGCGGTTGGACTTGGTATACAGGTTCAGCCGGTTGGTTTTATCGCGCCGCAACACAAGCTATTCTTGGAATACAGCGTCAGGGAGACTTATTGTTTTTGCAGCCACATTTACCCTCTATTTGGCCAAAATATGAAGCAACAATGAAGTTTTATGATGCCGTTTATCGCATTAAAGTAAAATGGGGACCTAGAAATATGCTCTATGTTAATAGCAAAGAATATACCGAAGTTCATACAGGGATAAAATTACAAAAAACAGGTCAGCATGAAGTTATGCGTATTGTCAAATCTTAAAGATGAATGATGAAAAAAGAGAATAGGCTTTTTATTCTTGCCCAAAACTGTAGAGTTGTTATATTGCACCGTCTATATTAGCCGTGTTGGTGCATAATATTTTAGATTTTATGAAGATGAAAGAAAAAGGTTATGAATCATCCGGATATTGCTAGACGTGTTTACAATCACACTTGGAAGCTTGATCCCATTATTCGGTCACTTCTTGATACGGATTTTTATAAGCTTCTTATGGTGCAGATGATTTGGGGGTTATACCCTAATGTTAATGTTACTTTTTCCCTCATAAATCGCTCTAAAACAATACGTCTTGCCAATGATATTGATGAGAGTGAATTACGTGCTCAACTTGATCATGCTCTTAGTTTGCGCTTTACAAAAAAAGAAATGATTTGGCTTGCTGGTAATACATTTTATGGACGCAAACAAATTTTTGAACCGGATTTTCTTCAGTGGCTTGAGAATTTTCAACTCCCAGAATATGAACTCACCCGCAAAGATGGCCAATATATCCTTCATTTTCATGGACCCTGGGCCCATAGTTCCATGTGGGAAATTCCTGCCCTTGCTATTATTAGTGAATTACGTTCACGTGCTGCTCTCAAAAAACTAGATCGTTTTGCTCTTGATGTACTTTATGCGCGTGCTAAAGCAAAAATGTGGAGTAAAGTTGAACGTCTCAAAAAATTGCCTGATATTAAAATATCTGACTTTGGGACAAGGCGCCGCCATTCTTTTTTATGGCAGCGCTGGTGTGTGGAAGCATTAAAAGAAGGCATTGGTCATTCTTTTACTGGAACTTCTAATGTTCTTCTTGCCATGGATACGGATTTAGAAGCTCTTGGAACCAATGCACACGAATTGCCTATGGTTATTGCGGCTCTCAGCAACAACGATGATGAATTACGCAGAGCTCCGTATCAAGTCTTGCAAGATTGGAATCGTTATTATGGTGGAAATCTTCTCATTGTTTTACCTGATACCTTTGGTACAGAAGAATTTTTACGCAATGCACCAGATTGGGTCGCTGATTGGACGGGTTTCAGACCCGATAGTGCGCCCCCTATTGAAGGTGGCGAACGTATTATTCAATGGTGGAAAGAAAAAGGAAAAGATCCACGCAAAAAACTTTTAATTTTTTCTGATGCTCTTGATGTCAATACAATTGAAAAAACCTATCATCATTTCCATGGTAGAGTGCGCATGAGTTTTGGATGGGGCACGGATCTTACCAATGATTTTACAGGCTGTGCACCTCAGGAAATCAAAACTCTTGATGCTCTTTCCCTTGTTTGTAAGGTGACCTATGCCAATGGTCGACCAGCCGTAAAACTTTCAGATAATCCTGAAAAAACGATTGGTGATTCAAAAGAAGTACAACGTTATCTCAATTTTTTTGGTAATAAAAAGCGAATTGCTAGACCTATAAAGACATAGTTTCCGGTTCTTTAAAACAAGTATATTGACTCATCATATTGTTTATAAGATTGATTTCTGTTCTACCCTAAGGATGAGGATTCTTAACCTTTGCTGGTCTGTAAACAGTTCGGCTGTTTTTGAGCAGATTCTACTTGGCCTACCACGCATACGCTTCACTTACATAAGGCGCGATAGATAAGACTTAAAAGTATTTACGACGCATTAAAAAAACACTTAACGTGCCAAGGAAGTTTAGCCAAGGAGATTTTCTCATTTTAACCCTGTTAAATCAAGCACACTCATCTCCTTGCATGTATGAAGGTTTTCAAGTTCTAAGGGTTATTGTTGTAGTTTGACAGTAGGTTTTATACTAAGTAGGAAGAGGTTGGATTAAGTAGGAATACGTGGTAATTTGTTGTTTTTATGTACAATTTTGACCATTAAATGCGCGTTTTATCAAAATAGATTTTGACACCTAAAATTGCAAAAATTACCGAAAATCAGAAAAAAGTGCGTTTCCATAAGTAAAAATGAGAAAAGGCTTTCAAAACCCTTTGAGAACATCTTTAAACTCTTTGAAAAAAATAAATTGATACAAAATTTAGTGTCAAAATATACAAAACCAGATGACAAGCTATAATTGTAGCATTAGGAATTACTAAGGCAACATTGGAGGATGACAAATAGCATGGTGACTATCGGTGTGTATTTTGCAAGGCAAGGATGATGGTACTCAAATAGATTTTATACATGTTACAGGAGATTTTACTTTATCCATGTATAGTCTGCTATTATGAAATGAGTAAAGCGTTGAGAAATGTTTCATTAAAAATAAATGTGTAAATAACATGATTTGGGAGACCTTTTGTTTTACGTGAGGGGCATGACTTCATTAAAAAACAAAGAATGCAATAATATTTTTATTTCGAATAAGCTTTATACAAAGACAGAGAAATTATTTATTCGCATATTATAATAAGAATGCGTGTATATATAAAACCATTTGAAAAACTCTGTTGTTTCTTATGAATTATTCTTAAGTTAATAACAGATGTAACATTAAAGATTGATATAATAGATCGGCTTCTTAACTGTATAAGTATAAAAATGATGGTGTTTAGTAAGCTTTGTATTATATCCTCATTAAGAAATATGAAAAAAAACGAAATGTCTTTTAGAAAGAAATGACTATCATATCAATGACTTTTTAATGATGTATATGTAGAGATTCATGCAAACATGCTTTACAAAAATAAAGACTCTCTTCCATGAATGTGATTTATCATTGTTTACCAAGTGAGAACATTTTGAGTGTTCATAAACAATTGTCTTTGTTCATAAAAATTATTTCACAAACATATTATTAATTAATTGCGTTCAAAAAGCTTGCTATTTCATATGCATTTTGGAAATGGAGAGCTTATATTAAAAACTTAAAAGTTCTCATAGTTTTTACAAATAAGTCGAAGCTAAAAAGAGTATCCCATAAAGCCTTTTTTATCATTAGGAAGATGGACGTGTTACAATATAAATGGCAATCAGCAATAATATAACCGCAACAAGTAAAGAAATCCACAAAGGAGGGTGTAGCATTACAAAAAAGGATAAAAATCCTCCTGTCATACTCATCATTGCAAAAACTTTAACGAATGGAGAGATTGCTTTTTTTTCTTCCCATCGCTTAATAGGGGGACCAAAAATACGATGATTATTCAACCATTGATGAAAACGTGGAGAAGAACGCGTAAAACACCATGAGGCAACCAATAAAAAAGGCACAGTTGGCATAATAGGTAATACGACACCGATAATACCTAATATAACCATCGCCCACCCTGCTATATAATAGCAGATACGTAAAGGGTGCAATATCTTCAAATCTTTTTTCATTTTCTCGTACTATTTTCTTCTACGCAAAACCCTATACAAAAACATTGTATCTGTTTTTTTCTGTTTACATGTCTGAGTGCACAATTCTACCCCTTCATGCGTAAGTGTCTTTGCTGTTATAAGTTTCTTGAAAATACCGAATAGCTTACACAATATTATAATCATTTTAAATGATTTCAAGAAAAGAGGAGAGATTTTAGAAAAACAAAAAAATAAAAAGGCTGCAGAAGAAATCAATGCAGCCTCTTAATTAAGAATGCAGTCTTGGGGGGAGAAAATTTACTGCATTCACCTGCTAGATATTAGGAGGAAAAATAACCTAGCAACCCGAACTCTAATTAAAATAAAAATGAGAAACAATATATAAAAATGCATGGCTGATATGCATGAATTTTAACACTTTCAAGTCTCCTGAACTGTGTTTCGACGAAAGAAAATCATCATGAAAATAGCCATAAAAATCAACGTCAAGATCAACACAATTGTGGAAGCAGAATCAGAGCCGATAAATAAGCTGAGATAAATCCCTAAAAAACCAGAAAAAGCTGCAACAAGTATCGCGATCATTAACATAAAAGAAAACCGCTTTGTGACAAGATAGGCAATTGCTCCTGGTGCTATCAGTAAAGAAATAACGAGTACGATACCTACAGCTTTCAAAGCTGCAACAATTGTAAGAGAAATCATCGTTAGCAGGGTATAGTGGAGTAGAGATATTGGTAACCCCATTGCACGTCCTTGAACTGTGTCAAAAATATACAGCATAAAGTCGCGCCATTTTGCTGCTAAAATAAAAGTGACAACAGCGGAAATGATTGCCGTCTGCGTTATATCAAGCCAGTTAACACCCAAGAGATTACCAAATAGAATATGATTCAAATCTAAGCTACTATAAATAGACGTGGCTAAAACAAGCCCCAAACCAAACATTGAAGAAAAGACCACACCCATCACCGTGTCCTGTTTGATACGGCTATTGCTCCCTAAAAAACCCGTTAATAGTGCACACACCATTCCTGCAACAAAAGCACCGCAAGTAATCAAAGTCATTGTAATATTCTCTGGACGCATATGCTGAAACCAAGCAAATGGCAAAGAAGTTAAAAATGCGATTACCCATGGTGTTGTCATATAACCAACAACAACACCTGGAAAAACTGCATGAGAAATGGCATCGCCTAACAGCGCCCATCCTTTCAAAATAAGAAAACAGGAAAGCATCGCCATGGGAATAGAAAGAATCATGACAATAAGCATACCCTTAAGCATAAAAGAAAACTGAAACGGAAGCAGTAATTGATCAATCATGATAATATTACACCCTTTTTTGCCGCATGTATGCGTAAGCGCGCAGCAATAAACCCATGTTTAGGAGCAAAAATAAAAGCCAAAAAAAATAAAGATGCTTGAAAAAGCACTACAACCCCCCCCGTTTGTGCATTCAAAAAATAACTCACATAAACACCCAAGACACTTGTGAAGGTTCCAATTACAACTGCAATGACCAAGATGTTCACGAAACGATCACTTAAAAGATAGGCCGTTGCCCCAGGTGTCACAACAAGACAAATGACTAAGAATGCTCCAACGGTTTGCATTGCAGCAACAGTACAAGCGGCAAGCAATGTGAAAAAGAGAATCTTTAAAAATTTTACGTTTAATCCAATGGCATGCGCATGCGTTTCATCAAATAATGACACAAGAAGATCTTTCCATTTCAAAAGCAATATAAGCAACGAAACAAAGCCGATAAAAGCCAATTGTAGAATATCTGTTGAACTCACTGCTAAAATATTTCCCAAAACAATCGTATCAATATTAACAGCCATTGGTTTTAATGATTTGAGAAACAACCCAAAGGCAAAAAAGGAAGAAAAAATGAGCCCAATAATGGTATCTTCTTTAAGCTTTGTCCGGTGGTTAAAAAAGAGCATTGCTGCTGCTGCAAGACCACCAGAAAAAAAAGCGCCGAGTGAAAAAGGTAACCCTAAAAGGTAAGCTCCTGCTACACCAGGAACAATCGAATGGGAAAGTGCATCACCAATCAATGACCAACCTTTTAACATCAAAAAAGCTGAAAGAAAGGCACAAACACACCCAACTAACCCAGAAACCCACATTGCATTCACCATATATTGATAGCTCAGTGGCTCAAGCAACCAAGAAATCATGCAACGTGCTCCACTCTTTCAATATCTTCACAAACTGTAGACTGTTTTCTTCCCATGAAAACATCATTTTTTTTTGTGGTTTGAAGATCAAAAATATGGTGGTGCAAAGACCCTCCAAAAGTTTTCTCCAGATTTTCCTTTGTAAAGATTTTTTCTGTTAACCCAGAAGCTAAAACAGTACCTTTTATTAAAACTGTATGATCACAAAATTCGCGAACAGAACCCAAATTGTGAGTTGAAACCAAGATCACTGCTCCTTCTTTACGGAGATCTTGTAACAAAGCAATGATTTTATCTTCTGTTGTAACGTCAACCCCTGTAAACGGCTCATCTAATAAAATAGCTTTTGCTTTCTGTGCAAGAGCGCGCGCTAGGAAAACACGCTTTTTCTGTCCACCAGAAAGTTCTCCAATTTGGCGCTTGGCAAAAGCCAACATATCAACGCGTTCTAAGGCAATACGAACGGCTTCATAATCTTGTGTACGGGCATAGCGAAAGAAATTCATATGACCGTACCGCCCCATCAATACAACATCTTCAACCAAGACAGGAAAATTCCAATCAACATCTTCACTTTGAGGAACATAAGCAATAAGATTTTTTTTCAAAGCTATATCAACGGGCAAATCAAACATACGAATTTTTCCCTTTGAGGGGCGTACAAACCCCATAATCGCTTTAAATAACGTTGACTTACCGGATCCATTAACACCAACCAATGCCGTAATAGAACCCTTTGGACTTTCAAAATTCACTTCGCGTAAAGCTGTATGTCCATTACGATATGTTACCGTTACTCCTTGGGCAAAAATTCCACATTCCGTCATTGGTTTTTTACTCCCTCTACTAAAGCATTGCTAATACGTCCACTCGTGACACGTAATAAATCAATATAAGTGGGTACCTCACCATTTTTCTCACTTAAAGAATCAACATAAAGAACACCACCGTATTTAGCCCCTGTTTCTCTGGCAACCTGCTTAGCAGGCGCAGGGGAAATAGTGCTTTCAGAAAAAACTGCATGAATATTGTATTTGCGAACCATATCGATAACATGCTTGACCTGCTGTGGTGTTCCTTGTTGGTCAGCATTGATGGGCCATAAATAAAGTTCTTTTAGATCAAAATCACGCGCCAAATAGCTAAAAGCCCCCTCACTGGTCACAAGCCAACGTTTATCTTGCGGTACAGCTTCTAATTCAGCCCTAATTGGATCAATCGTTGCACGAATTTTCTGTTTATAAATTTCAGCATTCTGTTTATAAATTTCAGCATGCTCAGGATCATATTTTACAAAAGCATCGCGAATATTATCAACGTAAATCAAAGCAGAGGTCGGTGACATCCACGCATGAGGATTGGGTTTACCGCTAAAGGGGCCCTCACCAATTTTAATGGGTATAATACCTTTTGAAACAACAACACTTGGAACATCCTTGATATTTTGAAAAAACCTTTCAAACCAAAGCTCTAACTCTAAACCATTCCACAATACAAGGTTAGCTCCCTGAGCACGCATAAGATCGCGTGGGGTGGGTTGGTATTCATGAATTTCCGCACCTGGTTTTGTAATGGATTCAACATCAGCGGCATCACCTGCTACATTGCGTGCCATATCAGCAATGATAGTGAATGTCGTAACAGCTTTAAATTTACCAGCACACAAAGCAAAATTGGGTGTAAAAAAAATAACACTTCCAAAAACTATGGTGAAAAACGTTCTTACGTTCATTGATTCTCTCTTTCCTTTATATGCCTTCTTTTTATTGCAAATAATTTGCATTATCATTTAGCAATAGCAGTTATCTTTTACATTTGCAATGAAGGATTAAGAGAAAAAATAACTTTTCACGATGTTTAAAAACAGTTTTTTCATATTGAAAAAATTGATGATTTAAGCAGCTTGTTTTGGTAAGGAGGTTCCCTTTCAAGAAGTTCTATAGCTCTTGAATGCCAAACAAAAAGAGAGCACTCAAAAATGCTCCCACTTCATGTAAAATATCTCATAAAAAATGAGAATACTCAATAGCGTAAATATGCACCTGTCATTTTGGTAACATTATCCACGATCTTTGAGGCAAGCTTTTCTAAATCTTCATCTGTTAGAGTCCGTTCTATGGGCTGAATAGTTACTTCAATTGCAACAGATTTTTTATCTTCACCAAAGCTTAAATCTTCAAAAATATCAAAAACCTGCACTGAATGAATAAGTTTTTTATCGGCTCCACTTGCCGCCTGAATAATAAGAGAAGAGGCAACAGTTTTATCCGCTATAAAGGCAAAATCACGCCGCACCATTTGAAAAGGTGAGAGTTTCAAAGGAGGGCGGCTTTTGGTCGTTTTTTTCTTTGATTCTGGAATTCGGTCTAGAAAAATTTCAAAGCCGCATAAAGGTCCACTGACATCTAACTTTTCTAATGTAGCAGGATGAAAAACACCAAAAAAACCAAGAATAATCTTTGATCCAAGTTTTATGACACCTGAACGACCAGGGTGATACCAATCAGGTGCTCCAACTTCAATCTGCACTTTCCCAACATCCATATCGCATGCTTCTAAAATAGCTAAAGCATCTGCTTTGGCATCAAAAACATCAACGACGGTTGCATTTCCATTCCAAAAACGCCCAGCCCCTTTAAATTGCTCTGTTCCGCGACGAATTCCACTAACAACACGGTGTTGTTTATCAGGGGTGTCGCCCTCATAAATACTTGAAACTTCAAACAAAGCAAGATCGGAAAAACCACGATCAGCATTTCTTTGTGCCGCTATAATCAAACCAGGTAAAAGGGAAGGACGCATCATTGACATATCAGCAGCAATAGGATTAACTAATTTAAGCTCTTTTTGACCTCCCCCAAAAGCAAGAGCTTGATTTTCAGAAATAAAAGACCATGTCACCGCTTCTTTCATACCACGTTGCACTAGAGCCAAACGTGTAGCACGTGAACGAATTTGTGCGCATGTTAAAATTTGATCTTTTCCTTCTGCAAAGTTTTCCAAAGGAATAGGTTTAATTTTATCTAACCCATAAATTCTCATAACCTCTTCCACCAAATCGGCTTTACCCATAATATCAGGGCGCCATGATGGTACTTTTACCGTAATAACATCTCCTTTTCCTTCAACAAAAAATCCAAGTTTTGTTAAAATAGAGATGACTTTTTCAGGTTCTATTTCCAAATTTGTTAAACGTTTAATTTCAGAAAAAGGAAAAGCGATCTGTTTGATTTCTTGTTGCTGATAGCCAACGATCCTCTTTTTAGATACTTCACCACTACAAAGACGTAAGACCAATTCTGTTGCAATCTCAAGTCCTGTGTCTATAAAAGCCGGATCAACACCTCGTTCAAATCGATAACGTGCATCACTGATAAGACCTAATGCTCTTCCTGTTTGTGCAATGCTTCCCGCATCCCAAAGCGCCGATTCAATAATAACGCGATGTGTTGTTTCATCACAACTCGTTCTTTCTCCGCCCATGATACCGGCAATCGAAACAACCCCCTCGTCATCTGCAATGACACAATTCTTAGCGCCCAGATGATAGATTTTCCCGTTCAGTGCTTGAAGCTGTTCTCCCTCACGCGCACAACGTACACACAAATTACCTTTAATTTTATCTGCATCAAAAACATGGAGCGGACGACCAAGGTCAAAACTGATGTAATTGGTCATATCAACAAGCGTATTAATCGGTCTCAGACCAATTGCATTCAAACGCTGTTGCATCCACTGTGGTGATTCGCCATTTTGAACATTGCGTACTTCACGCCAAGCGAAACCTAAACATAATGATGAATCTTGCGAAAAATCTAATGAAACATCGAGAGGTGTTTCAAAAGAAGGCTCAAATTTTGACAAAGATAATTCTTTTAATTTTCCCATTCCAGCGGCAGCAAGATCACGGGCAATACCGCGAACACCTGTGCAATCGGAACGATTGGGGGTCAAACCAATATCAATGATCGGATCATCTAAACCAGCATAAGCTGCAAATGAATCTCCAATAGGTGCATCTTCTGGAAGTTCAATAATCCCATCATGCTCATTTGATAATTCAAGCTCCGCTTGTGAACACATCATCCCAAAACTTTCAACACCGCGTATTTTTCCTACAGATAATGTTACATCAAGTCCTGGAATATAAGTGCCTGGTAGTGCCAGAACACCAACAAGACCTGCTCGTGCATTTGGTGCTCCACAGACAACTTGAACAGGTGTGGAAGTCCCTGTATCGACTGATAAAATTTGAAGTTTATCTGCATCAGGATGTTTTATTGCTGTTAAAACTTTTGCAATCACAAAACCTTTTAAAGAAGACCGATCATCAACGTGATCAACCTCAAGACCGATAGCGGTTAATTTTTCACAAATTTCATTCAAAGATGCATTTGTTTCTAAGTGATCTTTTAACCACGACAATGTAAACTTCATTTTAAAACCTCACATGAAAGCGATGACTAAGATCACACATTTTTATTAGGAAAAAAAGCAGGCATATCAAAGCAACGAAAGCCATAATGGTCTAACCAACGCAGATCAGCATCAAAAAAAGCCCGCAAATCAGGCATACCGTATTTCAACATGGCAATACGATCAATGCCCATTCCCCATGCAAAGCCTTGATATTCATCGGGATCTAAACCAACATTTTTTAATACCTGGGGATGCACCATTCCGCATCCTAAAATTTCCAACCAATCCTGTCCTTCTCCGAACTTTACTTCTGAACCAGAACGATCACATTGAATATCTACCTCCATAGATGGTTCGGTAAAAGGAAAAAAAGAGGGACGAAAACGCATTTTTACAGAGGGAACTTCAAAAAATGCTTTA
Source organism: Bartonella sp. AD24XZML (assembly GCF_042196485.1). Classification (NCBI taxonomy): domain Bacteria; kingdom Pseudomonadati; phylum Pseudomonadota; class Alphaproteobacteria; order Hyphomicrobiales; family Bartonellaceae; genus Bartonella; species Bartonella sp. AD24XZML. The sequence goes on from NZ_JBHIQH010000006.1 coordinate 177,233, forward strand.
CAAAAAGTTTCATGCAGCCACATCATATGTGCAATGGTGGAAGTTTTATCAATGACAAGACCTTCTACCTGATGGAACATGGGTGAATGTGTTGCATCCGAATCCATGCGGTAAGTTTTTCCAGGAATAATGATTCGTATCGGTGCTTTTTGTTTTTCTAGTGTGCGAATTTGTACGGGTGATGTATGGGTTCGCAATAATTTTCGTTCTCCCATTTTATCAACATCAAAAAAGAAGGTATCATGCATTTCACGCGCTGGATGCCCTTCAGGAAAATTCAATGCTGTAAAATTATAATAATCTGTTTCAATATCAGGTCCCTCTGCAAGAGAAAAACCCAACTTCGTATAAATGGCAATAATTTCCTCAATCACTTGTGAAATAGGATGAATGCGTCCCCGTTCTATAGGTGAAGAGCGAACAGGCAAGGTAACATCAACTGTTTCACGAGAAAGACGGGCATCCATTGCCTGTCTTTTCAGAAGATCACGCTTTTGTGCCCATAATTCTAAAATGCGATTTTTTAATCCATTAAGAACTGGTCCAACTTTATGGCGCTCGCCAGTATCCATTTTTCCTAATTCTTTTAATTTTTCAGAGATACTACCTTTTTTACCCAATGCTGCAATACGCACTTCTTCAAGTGCTTGTTCATCACCTGCTGCCTCTAAGGCTAAACAAATTTCTTGTTCCAGACGCTCAATATCATTCATATTTTTGCCTATTTTTTAATAAAGAAAAACCCGCACTCGCAATAGCCAGCACGGGACCTCGAATAAATGAATGCTTTAAGAGAACACGACTGGCTTATTTGACAGCGCCTTCGAAAGCATTAGGTGTCGTATCTTTTAAATATTCTAAAGCTTTTTTTGCCGAAGCTACTAAAGCAGAAAATGCTTCTGCCTCATGGATTGCTATATCTGAAAGAATCTTACGATCAACCTCAATACCGGCTTTTGATAAGCCATCAATAAAACGTCCATAAGTTAAACCTTCTGCGCGAACAGCCGCATTAATTCTCTGAATCCACAAAGCACGGAAAGTACGTTTCCTATTTTTGCGATCACGATAAGCGTATTGCTTTGAACGATCAACCGCTGCTTTAGCTGCACGAATGGTATTTTTACGACGACCGTAAAAACCTTCAGCCTGTTTAAGAACTTTTTTGTGCTTAGCGTGTGCTGTCACACCTCTTTTCACACGAGCCATATTATAATCTCCTCAAAATCAAAAGCGTAAGGTTTAAATACCATTCGGCAAATAATGCTGAATGACTTTTTTAGCATCTTGTTCACACAAAACCATTGTTCCACGTGCATCGCGAATAAATTTATTCGAACGCTTAATCATGCCGTGGCGCTTACCGGCAGCTGCTACTTTAATTTTGCCTGACGCAGTGATTTTAAACCGCTTTTTAGCGGATGATTTGGTCTTCATCTTGGGCATTTTGCTACTCCGTACATTAATTTATTCAATCAAACATTTTATTCACTCAAGCGGACCAACGCTTGAACAAGCATTTAAACAGCCACGGCATGCCCTGCCGGGCGGCTCTTAAAGACGTTTTCATAAGCTAGTATACACAAAATAGCAAGACCGTATTACAAAAAAATCGGCGCTCCATTGCCTTGAAGCTCAACCAAAGGTGCTGGAATTGCATTTGTTTTGATGGCTGCTTTACATAAATCGGCAATAATGCATTGCGTACATTGTGGTTTACGTGCTTGGCAAATATAGCGACCATGTAAAATCAGCCAATGATGCGCATGGCGAATATAATGAACCGGTATAATCTTTAATAATTTTTTCTCAACAATTTCTGGTGTTTTTCCAGGCGCCAAACCAAGACGATTGCTTAAGCGAAAAATATGTGTATCTACTGCCAATGTAGGCTGACCAAAAGCAACATTCAAGACCACATTAGCCGTTTTGCGCCCCACTCCAGGAAGGGCCATGAGTGCTTCACGCGTATCGGGTACTTGACCGCCATAATAATCAATTAAACAGTTGCAAAGCGCATAAACATTACGTGCTTTTGCACGCCAAAGGCCAATTGAACGGATATGATTTGCTATTTCTTCTTTCCCTAATGCAACCATTTTTTCCGGTTGATCAGCAAGGCAAAATAATTCTTTTGTCGCTTTATTAACGCTTACATCTGTCGCTTGAGCCGAAAGCACAACGGCAACTAAAAGTGTAAAAGTATTTATATAGTTAAGATCACTCTTAGGTGTTGGACGTTGCACAGAAAAACGGCGAAATATTTCCGCAATTTCATCTTTATTATACAATATACTAGATAAATTTCGCACCCTTGATAATTTTATGTTACTTTGAGGCATTGAACTCTCTTAAATCTTCTCTCTTGAAGTTATCATTCACGCTCGCCATATGAGAGGAGTGCAGCGAACACTTTTATAGAGTTTGGTCAAGTAAAGCCGTTTTAAAGAGGATACTCATGAATGACACATTTGACGCCTTTCTCCAATCCCTTTCTTTTAGGGTTTGAAACCGTAGAAAAAATATTGCAACGTATCGGTAAAGCTGATGAGGCTTACCCAGCCTATAACATTGAACGTTTGCATAAAAGTGATGATGCAAATCATATCCGGATAACTTTGGCTGTTGCTGGATTTAAGATTAACCATCTTAATATTTTACTCGATGATAATCAATTGGTTATTCATGGTAAACAAACAGACAATCAAAATCATCAATATTTATATCGCGGTATAGCTGCGCGACAATTCCAGCGAACCTTTGTTCTCGCGGAAGGGATGCATGTTACAAATGCAGAGTTGAAAAATGGTCTTTTATCAATTAATCTGTATCAACCAAAGTTAAAAAAAGAAATAAAACAGATTCCAATTAAAGTCAGTAGTGGTGAGTCATAAAAGTTAAGGCGTAAAGGAATAGTGAAATGGGAGAACATAAACAAAACTTGTCGTTTCAGAACACATCCTACTCTGATGCGGGACAGATTGCCTATTTAAAAAAAGTTTGTACAGATGATCTGGCTAAAAATTTTCCAGATCTTCCACCAATGACCCCAGGAATTACGATATGGGCTCTCTTTGGTGAAACAGGTTATCCTATCATTTTATCCGATGAGCGTTCTATCGCTCTTGCTGGAGCCAATGAGCATGAACTACAAATTGTAACTCTGCACTAGATTACCTTACGAGAAAACGCTGTACTCTTTGTAAATTCTATCTGTTTTTTCGTAAAGGTGTAATGTGAGTTATAATGAGATAAGTATTGGTTTATATTCATAATTAATTTTTTACAACTGGAATGAGAGTCCCGAATATCATAAGGTTCTCTCATTTTAGATCCTCTTGTATTAAAACAATTAAAGTCACTTGCTTGATGTCATAACCAGGGAGAGCCATGTGGATAAAAACACTTGAAGAAAGGAATAAAAATATCTCTTTTTAATTGTCTCAATTACCAAGGACGTTCACGATATGGGGATGAAAAAATGTATGATGGTGTCAGTTATCTTCTTCATAAGTGTGAAGATGTCCCTTATAGATTTATATTATTCACGGGGGCTGTTATACCATTCATAGGCGCTATCGTGAAATGGGCTCGAGTGCATTGAAAGATGTCTCTTTAAAATGAGTATAAAGGCGATACAAGTGTATTTTGTTTGGTGTGTTTTGTTCTTCCTGAGGGGAGTAGCTCTATTGAAAAGTGTAAAAACAAAAGCATAAGATAATGCGTCATCATTATTTAAAAGATATTTTTATGAATGCGTTTGAAAGGTGTAAAGCTGAATTATAAGGAGATGATAGATTTTTATCACGATTCCTTTATATTTTTTCCAATTTCAGAAATTACGCAAACAGATAGATGCAATATACTAACCAAATCTGGCATACAAAAATCTGGAACAGTTCGTGTCATACTGAAGCGTTTTGATATTTGTCTCAAACGTGGACTTGCACAGGGATTAGATGTTGATTAACAGGTAATAAAAAACAAAGCCTTTATGAAAAAGTTTATGCAGAGCTTTTAATTTTGTGCTTCAAATGCTGCAGTACAAGGTATTTTTCTCTTTTGAATATTAAAGCTCTTGTTTTTATAATGAAGTTACAGCACAACAAGCAAAATGGAATTATTTGAGGGGAAAAAAATAATGCCTTCTTACCGTTCAAGAATATCAACCCACGGGCGTAATATGGCAGGAGCCCGCGGACTTTGGCGTGCAACAGGGATGAAAGATACTGATTTTGGTAAACCCATTATTGCGATTGCGAATTCTTTTACACAATTTGTACCAGGGCATGTTCATTTAAAAGATCTTGGGCAATTAGTCGCACAACAGATAGCCGTTGCCGGTGGTGTTGCGAAAGAATTTAATACCATTGCTGTAGATGATGGAATTGCGATGGGGCACGATGGAATGCTTTATTCGTTGCCCTCACGTGAAATCATTGCTGATTCTGTAGAGTATATGGTTAATGCACATTGTGCAGATGCACTTGTCTGTATTTCTAATTGTGACAAAATTACGCCTGGTATGTTAATGGCTGCTTTACGGTTGAATATTCCGACAATCTTTGTTTCAGGCGGTCCTATGGAAGCAGGTAAGATTAAATGGAAGGATCAAGATCTAACGGTTGATTTGGTCGATGCCATGGTTGCAGCAGCTTCAGAACAGAATTCAGAAGAAGAAGTGGCTGAAATGGAGCGTGCTGCTTGTCCTACATGTGGTTCTTGTTCAGGAATGTTTACAGCCAACTCCATGAATTGCTTAACGGAAGCATTGGGGCTTTCGCTTCCCGGAAATGGATCAATGTTAGCAACACATGCAGATCGACGGATGCTTTTTGAAGAAGCTGGAAAACAGATTGTTGCATTGGTTAAACGTTATTATGAAAAAGATGATGAAACAGTCTTGCCGCGCTCTATTGCTTCACGCAAGGCTTTTGAAAATGCAATGACCGTTGATATTGCCATGGGGGGATCAACCAATACAGTACTGCATCTTTTAGCCGCGGCGCAAGAAGGTGAGGTGGATTTTACCATGACGGATATTGATCATCTTTCACGTCGTGTTCCTGTTTTATGTAAGGTTGCTCCTGCTGTTGCAAATGTACATATGGAAGATGTTCATCGCGCTGGTGGTATTATGGGGCTTTTAGGCGAACTGGATGCGGCGGGACTCATTGATACATCAACTTATACGGTTCACGCAAAAACAATGAAAGAAGCTCTTTACCGTTGGGATGTAAAGCAAACTAATGAGCCAACAGTTCATGCATTTTATCGTGCCGCTCCTGGTGGTATTCCAACACAGACAGCTTTTAGTCAATCTTGTCGCTATGAGAGCCTTGACCTTGATCGTGAAAAAGGTGTGATTCGCGATAGGGAACACGCATATTCACAAGATGGAGGATTGGCAGTTCTTTATGGAAATCTTGCAAAAGATGGCTGCATTGTAAAAACAGCAGGCGTTGATCAATCAATTTTAACTTTTAAAGGTCCGGCAAGAATTTTTGAAAGCCAAGATTCAGCTGTTTCAGCTATATTAACTGATAAGATTAAAACAGGTGAAATTGTTTTAATCCGTTATGAAGGTCCACGTGGTGGACCTGGAATGCAAGAAATGCTTTATCCAACAAGTTATCTCAAATCTAAAGGATTGGGCAAGGTTTGTGCACTTGTTACGGATGGACGTTTTTCAGGGGGAAGTTCAGGGCTCTCGATAGGACATATTTCACCAGAAGCTGCTGAAGGAGGAGAAATTGCGTTGGTGGAGGAGGGGGATATCATAGAAATTGATATTCCAAATCGTAGAATTCATATGTTGGTGGATAACGTTGAGATGAAGCAGCGCCGTTCTAAGATGGAAGCAAAAGGAAAAGGCGCTTGGCAACCGATTGAGAAGCGTCAGCGTAAAGTTTCAAAGGCTCTCAAAGCCTATGCAGCGATGACCACATCTGCTGCAAAGGGTGCAGTACGTAATATTTGATGAGTTGAATAGAGATAATGCTCTGATTTTTTGCATCTTTTGCACGATATTCTAAGCTAATTATTTTATGAGTTTATGAACTTATCAGAATATTTCGAGTCATGATCAGTATGATTAAAAAGCTATCAATACAACTAAAAGCTGCTGCGGATCGCTTATTTTAGCAGCTATGTAAGACAGATGCAGTATAATTACTTTTCATATCATATTCCAATCTTATATGAGATTATGATTTCTTATTACTCATAATTTATGAAAGATATTTATTGTACTGGTGGCATTATCTTGTTTTACCGTAAAAACACTGTCATTTAGAGCTGTGATATACGGCATCCTACTTAATATATTTAGTGTGTGGTGAATATTCTTAGACTTGTTTATCAAACTTTGAGTTTAAGTGAATTACATGACTAGGAAGTTAAGGTAAATCCCTTAGAATCTGGACTGTTTGCAGACTTGATTCGAATGAAAATCCTTATCCTTTGAGGTGCGGGAAGGAGTTCAAGGATGTTTATGAAAATAAAGTACTGCTGTGATATATCTGATTATATGTTTCATATGAAAACAGTAAAAGAGCTCTTTATAACTTAAAATGTGAAGAAAATGCGAGATCCATTATCCATGAATTTATTATGAAAAATGGGGAGGCATCCCAACACCGACAGCTTTAAACTAAAACTGTTGCTATGATAACAATAATATTGATTGTGAAAAAGCATAATTCATTAAATGTTGCGTATTTGCAAGGTGGAGGAGATTTCATGACAATCTTTACAAAAAACGACTATCTTGTAAAAATAGTCGATATTGACCAATTTTGTGTATACGGGCCAATATTGATCTAAGGAAATATGAAATATAATGCATAGGATTTTGCTTCTATAGGCAATTACACTTATCAAAATATATTATGTAGAAAAGCGATGGGAATACGGTAAATAACTGTTTGTGTTGTGGTACATCAAAAAGGGTTCTTTATCTCCTATTAAGAAGATTTTTTGATAAAAAATAACATTTGTTTTCTATAAAGGGTTACTCTTTTCAAGCTGTTTGAGGTGGTAAATTGCTTCTAAAGCTTGTTTAGGGGAGAGTTCATCGGGATGGATATTTTTTAAAGCTTCGTGAAGTACACAATGTTTGTTTTTTGCTTCACTGACGGGAGATGTTGCTTTAAGAGAAAAGAGTGGTAAATCATCAATGAGTTTATGTCCTTTTCCAGCCATTTCGCCTTGTTCTAATTGATGGAGTACATCTGTTGCTCGTGTAATAACGGTTGGGGGAAGTCCAGCAAGCTTTGCGACTTGTACACCATAGGAACGGTCAGCAGCTCCTGGTGTGACCTCATGAAGAAAAACTACATCACCATCCCAATTTTTGACTTTCATGGTTACATTATGCAGTCTGTCAAGTTTTTCGGTAAGTGCGGTCATTTCATGAAAATGGGTAGCGAGAATAGCACGACAATGGTTAACTTCATGGAGATATTCAACAGCAGCCCAAGCAATAGAAAGTCCATCAAAGGTTGAGGTTCCACGTCCTATTTCATCAAGAATAACAAGGGAATGATGGCTAGCATGATTGAGAATCGTTGCTGTTTCAACCATTTCCATCATAAAGGTTGAGCGCCCCCGTGCAAGATCATCGGAAGCTCCAACGCGACTAAATAGGCGATCAACGATACCAATATGTGCTGAAGTCGCTGGAACGAAGGACCCCATTTGCGCCATAATAGCAATGAGAGCATTTTGCCGCAAAAAAGTTGATTTTCCTCCCATATTAGGCCCTGTCAACAGCCAGATTGCTGCATATTGCTGATTTTCTTGCACAGAGAGATCACAATTATTGGCAATAAAAGGTTCTGCTGCTTGTTTGCGGAGTGCTTGCTCGACGACAGGATGGCGTCCTGCTGTAATATGAAAGGTAAGTGAAAGATCAATTTTAGGGCGGCAATATCCTTGTTCTTCAGCAAGATATGCTAAAGCGACAGAGACATCTAAAATAGCAAGTGCTTCAGAGGCTTTACGAATAAAATCAACTTGTTCGGTAATTTCCTGAACGAGAATATCAAAAATCTCTAGTTCAAGTGTCAATGCGTGATTGGCAGCGTGGGCAATACGGCTTTCAAGGTCAGCAAGCTCTGTTGTCGTAAAACGCATAGCGTTTGCCATTGTTTGCCGATGAATAAAACGTGCTTTAGCTTGTGGATTATTTGTAAGGGCAGATGCTTGTGTGCTGGTTACTTCAATGAAATAACCTAGAATATTATTATGCTTTATTTTAAGAGTCTTAATATCTGTTTCTTGGGCATATTGCGCTTGAAGTTCAGCAATGACACGGCGCGATTCATCACGTAAATCACGCATTTCATCGAGCTCTTTATGATAATTAGAACGAATAAAACCACCATCACGTTTAAGGAGTGGGAGATCATCAGCTAATGTTTGTTCTAAATGAAAGTACAACGCTGTGGGTAAGTTTGAGAACACCTGTTGTACATCACTTATTTCTTGAGGCAGAAGCTCATTATTAAGAAGTTGATGCAATTCACGAATGATTTCAAAGCCACGCTGGATTGTTGCCATATCACGGGGACCTCCTCGTCCAAGAGCCAAACGTGAAACGGCGCGGGGCATATCTGGTCCCCCCTTTAAAATAAGCTTTATCGCTTCTGCAAGAGAAGGATTACGTAGAAAAAAATCGATAGAATCCAAACGCGTATCAATAGCTGAAGGAGTTGTGAGGGGAGCAATAAGGCGGTCAATAAGAAGGCGTGATCCTCCTCCTGTTACAGTGCGATCAATAGCTTTTAATAAACTTCCATCCCGTTGACCTGATGTCGTTCGAATAAGTTCAAGGCTTAGTCTGGTTGCAGCATCAATAAAAAGAGTTGCACTTTCATTTTGTCGCTCAGGCTGCATGAGGGGAGGGCGATGCGTGATTTGTGTTTTTTCGATATAACGAATAGCAGCTACAATTGCAGAGAGTTCACAGCGTGAATAATCGGCAACGCCTTCAAGAGTTGAGAGTTTAAAATAATTGCAAATATCGCGTTCAGCGGTGAGTGCATCAAAGAGACAAGCAGGTTGAGGTGAAACGATACGATCAAGAACACTAAAAAGTGACTTGTGAGATTTATCATGAAAAAATGAATCAGAAACAATGATTTCTTGTGGATCCACACGCATAATATCTGCTAAAAGTTTTTCTTGGCGGCTCTCTATTACACGAAATATGCCTGTTGAGATATCAATCCAAGAAAGAGCAAATTCCTCTCCATCGCTAGTTTTTATACGGGAAAGTGTCATCAAATAATTTGCGCGTGTTGGATCAAGGAGTTTTTCTTCTGTTATCGTTCCAGGGGTTACAAGGCGAACAACATCACGCCGAACAACAGATTTTGAGCCCCGTTTTTTTGCCTCAGCAGGATCTTCTGTTTGTTCACAAACAGCAACGCGATAACCACAAGAAATCAGTTTTTGCAAATAATCATCTGCCGCATGAACGGGAACACCACACATAGGAATATCTTGTCCTAAATGTTTTCCACGTGCTGTGAGTGTGATTCCTAAAGCCTGAGCAGCTTCAATCGCATCATTAAAAAATAATTCATAAAAATCCCCCATTCGGTAAAAGAGAAGGGAATCATGATGGACGGCTTTGATTTCTATGTACTGCTCCATCATAGGTGTAAGACGTTCTTGAGAGGAAGCAGATGGGGAGGCAGGCTGTGGAATTAAATTATTTTTATGATTGTTTTTTTTATCCATTTGTACGAGGCCTGTTTCCTTTAAGTGAAGTTTTTACTCTTTTTTGTTTACTTCAATATCTATTTATCTCTAAATTGCAACGCATCATCAGATTTGCTAAGGCAAGAATAGCGATTTCTAATATATGAATCAAATTTAATGACTATACGCATTATCAAGCAAAATTTACACTGTTTTTGGAGAAAATAAAGTGAGATGAAAAAGAGCGAGCAGGATCAGAAAATGTCTCAAACTGTTTACAGTGCGAGCGAAAGAGAAGCTCTAGATTTTCATAGTCGTGGTCGACCAGGAAAGCTTGAGATTATTGCAACAAAGTCTATGGCAACACAGCATGATTTAGCACTTGCTTATTCACCAGGTGTTGCAGTTCCAGTTAAGGCAATTGCTCAAAATCCAGCGCTAGCTTATGATTATACAGCAAAAGGTAATCTTGTTGCTGTTATTTCAAATGGAACCGCTATTTTAGGGTTAGGCAACTTAGGGGCACTTGCCTCTAAGCCGGTCATGGAAGGCAAAGCAGTGTTGTTTAAGCGTTTTGCGGATATTGATTCCATTGATTTAGAAATTGATATAAACGATACAGAAAATTTTATCAATTTGGTGCGCCATTTAGAACCTTCTTTTGGTGGAATTAATCTTGAAGACATTAAGGCGCCAGAGTGCTTTATGATTGAAAGCCGTCTACGCGAGGTGATGAATATACCTGTTTTTCACGATGATCAACACGGTACAGCGATTATTGTTGCTGCGGGTGTTCTCAATGCTTTGACTTTAACAGGGCGCGATATGCAAAATACGCGGTTAGTCTGTAATGGTGCTGGTTCTGCAGGGATTGCTTGTATTGAATTGATTAAAGCGATGGGCTTTCGTTCCGAAAATATCATATTATGTGACACAAAGGGTGTGGTCTATGAAGGCCGCAAAGAGGGAATGAATCAGTGGAAATCTGCGCATGCTATTCAAACAGATAAACGTACGCTTATGGAAGCAATGGAAGGTGCAGATATATTTTTTGGGGTTTCTGCTAAAGGTGCTCTTACTCCTGAAATGGTAAGATCCATGGCACCCCAGCCGATCATTTTTGCTATGGCTAATCCCGATCCAGAAATTACGCCGGAAGAGGTTATGAAAGTGCGTCATGATGCCATTGTCGCAACAGGACGTTCCGATTATCCAAATCAGATTAATAATGTTCTTTGTTTTCCTTATATATTTCGTGGTGCGCTTGATGTGCGTGCAAGAGTTATTAATGAAGACATGAAGATTGCTGCGGCAAAGGCTCTTGCTAATTTAGCGCATGAAGAAGTGCCTGACAGCGTTGCAGAAGCTTATCATGGAAAGCGATTAAAGTTTGGTCCTAACTATATCATCCCTGTTCCTTTTGATCCGCGTTTATTTACGGTTGTTTCAATAGCGGTAGCAAAAGCAGCAATGGAAAGCGGTGTTGCGCAAAAGAACATAGATGATTTAGAGGCCTATGAGCGCGATTTGAATGCGAGACGTGATCCTACTTCCTCGATGATGCGTGGGGTTTATAACCATGTTCGTCAAGCGCCAAAACAAATTGTCTTTGCAGAAGGTGAAGAAGAGCAAGTTATGCGGGCAGCCGTTTCCTATGTTCATCAAAAATTGGGACAAGCGATTTTGGTTGGTCGTGAAGAGCAAGTAAGAGAAGCGGCTGTTATCGCTGGAATTGATCTGGAGCGTGAAGGTATTTCTATTATGAATGCTAAGCTTTCTTGCCGTACAGATGCTTATGCGAATTATCTTTATAAAAAAATGCAGCGTCAAGGTTGGCTGTTGCGTGATTGTCATCGTCGTATCAATAATGATCGCAATTATTTTGCTGCGTGTATGGTGGCACTAGGAGATGCTGATGCAATGGTTACAGGGGTGACACGCAATTATGAAACAGCGTTGATCGATATACGTCGTGCAATTGATGAAAAACCAAAAGAACGATTGATTGGTATTTCAATGGCTATTTGCCGTGGACGAATTGTGTTTATTACGGATACAGCCGTTTATGAAAATCCTAATGCTGAAGAACTTGCAGATATAGCGGAACAAGCAGCTTCATTTGTGCGAGGATTTGGATATCAACCACGGGTAGCATTTTTAGCATTTTCTACATTTGGTTATATGAAAGGGAAGACGACGCAGCAAATTCAGGATGCGATTAATATTTTGCATGAACGCAAAGTTGATTTTGAGTTTGATGGAGAAATGAGTGCTGATGTGGCACTCAATTCCAAATTGATGCAGCAATATCCATTTATGGGATTAACGGAGCCTGCTAACATTTTGGTTATGCCTGGATATCACGCATCTTCCATTGCAAGCAAAATGTTACAAGAACTCGGTGAAGCAACCATCATTGGTCCTATTTTAATTGGATTGGAAAAATCTGTCCAAATTGTACCGTTTAGTGGAAGCGATACAGATGTTGTCAATATTGCAATGCTTGCGGCTTATCATGCCGCAAAAGTCGTCTAAAGGAAAAAAGCCCCTAATATACCAATAATATATCAAGGGGCTTTTTGATAGCAAAAAAATAAATTTTTAAGAGGGCTGTATTTGATTGTCTTTTTGTTCTTCAGAAAGACGCTTTTGGAAGAGTGCTGCAAAATCAATAGGATCAATCCACAAAGGTGGAAAACCACCACTTTGAGTAGCATCAGATATAATTTGGCGAGCAAATGGAAATAAAAGACGGGGACATTCAATAAAGACCAGTGGCATAACATGTTCTTGTGGAATGTTTTTAAGGTGGAAAACACCACCGTAAATAAGTTCTACATGAAACAAGGTTTCAGTTTCATCATTGGCTTTGACGGAGAGAGACAAAACGACATCGTAATTGTCATCACCAATTGGGTTAGCATTGACGTTAATATTGATATCAATTTGTGGTGATTTTTCACGTGCACGCAATGAACGAGGAGCACCAGGGTTTTCGAATGATAAATCTTTTAAATATTGAGTTAATACAGCAAAAACCGGCTCTCCACCACTGTTATTCATTTCACCTTCGGCCATACGACAAACCTCTCTCATTATAATATATATATTTATTTTAGATCTAAAGACCAGATTGGTTATCACGCCTTGCAAAAGGTTGCAAGAAATGCACTCTTTATCTTGAATATTTTTTTAGTTTGTTACAGATTTTTTAGGCATTTCAATGGTTATCATCATTTTTGCGCCATGGAGATTCTGTCGTATCATGAATTGTGTAATCTTCTGCTTTAAGATCAATTATTTTTTCAGAGTTATTTTTTCTTCTAGTATTGGGATTCATTTTGTTTTTTAATGATGCAAAGAAATGCCAAGCAACAGAGCGAATTGGTTTAATAAGAAGTAATATTCCCAAGAGATCAGTGACAAAGCCGGGAAGAATAAGTAAAATTGCACTAAACATGATGAAAGCATCATTAATAATATTATTCTCTAATGTGCGTTCTTGGATAAGTTCATTTTGTATATTTTTTAAAAGGCTAATCCCTTGAATTCGCAATAAAACAACCCCAGCTATGGTTGTGAGAATAACCAAACTCAAGGTTGCCAAAATACCAATTTCTTGACCAACAAAGATAAAACCAGCAATCTCGATTAAAAGAATGCAAAGAAAGATAACAACAAAAAAACGAGGATTTATAGAATAAAGTTTTATCACATGAAAGTTTCCTTCTGGATGAGTAGGGGGAGAAATTCTTAAGAGAACTCCGTTTAAATACAAAATCTATAAAAATATTTGAATGATAAGATTCCTTATTTTACATATTTATTGATAAATGGTATTGACTGCAATGTTTATTAGAGACTTAAGCTTTGGAGATTGACAGCGCCTATGGAATTTGACGTTATACTTGTCATAGCTCTTGTTGTTATGGTTGTTATTTTTGTGCAACTCCGTAATGTATTAGGGAAACGAATTGGGTTTGAAAAGCCACCCTTTGATCCTTATTCACGACGTTCTAAAAAACAAGTTGAAGCAGAAACGGCTGATAATATTGTTTCGTTCCCTCATCAGAAAAATTCACAAAAAGACGACTTTAGTGAAATTGATAAAATTTCACCGGAAGGGAGTGTTTTGAATAAAAATTTGCGGGAATTGCATAGAATTGATCCTCATTTTTCTCCTCAACTTTTTATAAAAGGTGCACAAATTGCGTATGAAATGATTGTAATAGCTTTTGCCAAAGGTGATCGCAATCAACTTAAAAGCTTGCTTTGTCAGGATGTTTTTGAGAGCTTTTGTACGGCTATTGAGCAACGAGAAAAAAATAAAGAAAGAATAGAATTCACTTTTGTTGGAATTAATAAGATCGAATTTGTTGCGGCGGCAATACAAGAAAAAGATGAACTTTTAACGATACGTATTGTCAGTGAGATGATTTCTGTTACTTATAATGAACAGGGCGAGCGTATAGACGGTGATCCTGATGCTATTGTAGAAATCAGGGATATTTGGACTTTTGTTCGCAATAGTTTATCGTCAGATCCCAACTGGAAGCTTTTTGCTACAGAAAATGAAAATTAAAATACTTTTTGTTTTTCTTCCATAAGCATTCAATGATTTATGAGAAATTAAAATGTCCTCAAGTAAATGGAGACAAAAAATAGATTTATTGGCTCCACAAGATCGTCTTTTATGGGAGATGGTTTGTCGTACGATAACACCGCTTCACGGTAAGATGCTCTCTTCTGCTTCAGAAATTATTGCAAATATTAATGATAAAAAACAGCCTGTAACTCAAATCTCCTCATTGTCTCAGGAAAATCAACAATCCTCGACAATTATTAAAAGAGAAAAGAGGTCAGTTACACAAGCACAAAAGATTCATTTCTTTGATCATGTTGCATATCGTAAAATTTCCCAAGGTCGTTGTCCTCTTGAGGCGCGTCTTGATCTCCATGGTTATATGCAGGAAGAAGCTTATTTTTTATTAAAAAAATTTCTACAGTCCTCTCAGCAGAGAGGATTGCGTTATGTCCTTGTGATTACAGGAAAAGGACGATCCGTTGGGAGCGATGGAGCTTTGTATAGATTTGTTCCGTATTGGTTATCAACACCAGCTTTTCGATATTATGTCCACGCGTTTGAGCAAGCAGCGCGTCAGCATGGCGGAGAAGGTGCGCTTTATGTTTGGTTGCGCCGTTTTGTGTCGGGAGAAGGAAAGTGATGTTATTGTGGTCGCTCTAGATTTTATATTTATTTATACTTATAATTTATTGTTTTTGTATATTTCGTAAGAGCCTTGAATACAATATTCCCTTCTTTATAATTTTTTATAAAAAATTATAAAGATATTATTTTACATTCTACGTATTGCTTCACGCTTTTGTTTTTCGCATTCTTTAACGGGGCACATCCCTCACGCAAAACAGAATGACATTGAATTACATATATTCACAGGCTTGTTTTAAAGAAACATCTCTTAACGCTCCCAAGCCTATTTTGCGACGGCATTCGTGAAGAGTATAACGATAAATCCATGAAGCACCCCCTATCTTTATACTTAATAAAAGAGCAAGCTGGCATCATCATACACTTTGCCATCTCCCAATGTTGCAACAACCCTTTAAGTCCTTGGCACTTGAAAGCATTTATAAGAGGCATGCTTTTCTTTAAGTGTTTTTAACTCTCTACAGTTCTCATCTCGCTCGTGACGCCCAAACGAAAGATTTTGATTGATTCAATATAATAGGACTTAAAATGAGAGAGATATAGATGGATCTCATTCAGGTTGCAAAGCAATAAATTATTTTTATAAACCACAGCATTACTCTATTAAATACACGAAGAATAAAAACATGAGAAATTGAGAAACGATCTTATTCAAAAGATGTCGCTATGGATAGTGTTAAAAGCAGTACAACTAAATTAAAGAAAATTATGAAAATAAACAGTAATATAACTTTACAACACACAGCTGCGCAATAGCACCAAAAGATACAGTTTCGTTGAATAGTTTCATGAAGAAATTTTTTCATTCATTAAAAGCTCCATCAAATTTCTTTCTCATAATAATCCGATAATTAAAATTTAATAACGAAGCGCAGAAGGCGTAGAATATGAGATTCTACCGTGGGTATTATACTCTTATCCGACGTCTTTCAGATATTGGTTGAAATGCTAGCTTAGCATGAAAGGCACAATAGGGGCTATTTTCATCAGAATCTGCACCACAAAAATGAAAATCTGCTGATAATGGATCGCCAACCGGCCATCTACATGTATTTTCACTCAATTGTAGAAGATTAAGTTGACGTGATATAGGCACAACGACATTGGATTTTGTGGACATATCAACTTCTTTTACATCTTCCACTACAAATTCTGTCTTTAAAGCTGTTTCTTCAATACTTACAGATGATGTGTTTATTGGCGATACCGTGGATGTGTTACGACGCACACGTGGAGATGATGGACTGCTGCTTCCCACGGGAGTTTTTTGCGCACGCGTGCTTCCTTGTGCTGTCTTACCACGTCCTGGTAACTTTAATCGATGTACTTTGCCGATGACTGCATTTCTACTGACCCCACCTAATTGAGCAGCAATTTGACTTGCACTTAACCCTTCACTCCAAAGCTTTTTAAGAAGCTCAACGCGTTCACATGTCCAACCCATACCAGCACTCCATTCCGATTACGTCACTAAGATGCTCTCCCCCGTTGCATCTTCAAATGTTTAAATAATGTTTCATTACGCTGAATGAAAGAACTTTACACTCTACGTGAGCATAAAAAAATCATCCAACCTGTGGATTTACAAATCAAAACACATCATCTTGCTTATTATATTGTAAATTACAATATGCACTCACTCTATGACAAGAGTCTTTACCTCTTGAAGAGTTTATTTAGAATGTTTTCCCCAACTTGCAAATCAATCATAGGTTAAACTTTCACTTTTGTTTAAGGCTTTTTCCCAAAATGCTTATTTGTAGAACCCTCATTGACTTTTTTTCAATTGGTGTAATGATCTATTCTATAGGTGTAATCACTAATCGTAATGCAATGTTGAAAGCACCGTAACGAAATATACCATGCTGTTTTATTTGTAGTGTTGCTTTGTATATATATTGAAAAGACTAAAATATAAAGGGAATTATGATGGATGTCGTCTCTATACAACCACTTTATGAATGCTTCGCACGACGAAATTTGCATTTTGAACAAGGGCATGATGTATGGCTTATTTCCGATAAAGGAGAACATTATCTTGATTTCACATCTGGTATTGCTGTTAACGCATTAGGGTATTCACATCCAAAATTAGTTGATACGCTCAAAATACAAGCTGAAAAACTTTGGCATGTTTCTAATATTTTTCAATCTCCTGAACAAGCATCTTTTGCCACGCGGCTTTGTGCAAATAGTTTTGCGGATAAGGTTTTTTTCTGCAATTCAGGTACTGAAGCATTGGAGTGCGCATTCAAAACGGCACGCCATTATTACTATGCTGCTGGTCATTCAGAACGCATTGAAATAATTACTTTTGAAGGGGCATTTCATGGACGTACACTTGCTGCACTTGCTGCGACTGGGTATGAAAAATATCTTGAAGGCTTTGGACCTAAAGCTGGTGGATTTATTCAAGTACCTTTTTGTGATGAAGTCGCTTTGTGTAACGCTATTAATAAAAATACCGCCGCTATTCTTATTGAACCTATTCAAGGAGAAGGAGGAATACGAACGGTCCCTCATGAATATTTAAGATTTTTGCGCAAAATATGCGATGATAATGGTCTGTTATTGATTTTAGATGAAGTCCAAACGGGTATAGGACGAACAGGAAAGCTTTTTGCTTATGAATGGAGTGATATCACGCCTGATATTCTTACCCTCGCAAAAGGATTAGGAGGGGGATTTCCATTAGGTGCTTGCCTTGCAACGGATAAAGTTGCAAAAAGCATGACACTTGGGACACATGGCTCAACCTTTGGAGGAAATCTTCTTGGAATGGCTGTAGGAAATAGTGTTTTTGATGTTTTGTTAGAGCCAAGTTTTCTCGACCATGTTCAGCGTATGGGGGATAAACTAAAAAGTGGACTTTTGTATATTCTCAGTATCTATCCTGATATTATCTGCGCAGTTCAGGGGATGGGGCTTATGTTGGGTATTCAGTGTATTGTACCTTCAAATCTTATCGTTAATGCTTTGGAAAATGAATATCTCTTAAGCGTTGCAGCCAACAACAACGTTGTGCGCTTATTGCCTCCTCTTATCATTAGGGAAGAAGAAATAGATGAAAGTTTACATCGTATTGAAAAAGCAATAGCTTATCTTTCGCAAGTAAACAAAGAAAGACAAATATCACACACATGACAAATGCTCTTCGTCATTTCACGGACTTATCCATTTTAACGCCAGCAATAGCACGTGCACTGATCGATTATGCAAAGATCCTTAAAGCATCTTTTAAAGCAGGAAAAGATTCAAAACCTTTTATAGGTAAAACACTTGCGATGATTTTTGAAAAACCATCCACACGAACCCGTATTTCATTCGATATCAGTATGCGCCAGCTTGGCGGAGATACAATCATGCTCACAGGTTCAGAGATGCAACTTGGTCATAGTGAAACCATAGCTGATACGGCGCGCGTTTTATCCCGTTTTGTGGATATAGTGATATTACGAACAACGAAACACCAACGTATGCTCGAATTGGCACAATATGCACAAATTCCTGTCATTAATGCTCTTACAGATGATACACATCCTTGCCAAATTCTAGCAGATATCTTAACCTATGAGGAGCATCGGGGGCCTATTTCTGGTAAAATATTTGCGTGGATGGGGGATGGTAATAATGTGCTCCATTCCTTAATTGAAGCCGCAGCTCTTTTTGATTTTCATTTGCGTATTGCTACTCCAAAGGGCAGTGAACCACAGGAGAAATTTATACATTGGGCACGTGAACGAGGAGCGCATCTTACACTAACCCATGATCCCCAAAAAGCGGCTCAAGATGCTGATTGTATTATGACCGATACATGGGTCTCCATGGGACAAGAATTTCGTGCTCGCAGTCATTCTATTTTTCAGCCTTATCAAGTCAATGAATCTCTCATGAAATTAGCAAAATCTGATGCTCTTTTTATGCATTGTCTTCCTGCTCATCGTGGTGAAGAAGTGGTTGATTCTGTGATTGATGGACCGCACTCCGTTGTTTTCGATGAGGCTGAAAATCGTCTTCATGCTCAAAAAGCAATTCTTTCTTGGTGTTTACAAGATGCGTTTTTCTCTCCACAATAGCCTCCCTACAATAAATTATATAAAAAAGGCAAAGCTATGAGTGAACAAGCTAAAGATGAAGCCTCTCTCAACAACAACTTCTTGCATGAAGATGATGGTGTTATTCCCTTTCAAGTTGAAGAACTTGATATCCGTGGACGTACCGTACAACTTGGGGAAACTTTAAATTCTATTCTCACAAGACATCAATACCCTGAACCGGTTTCTTATCTTCTAGCAGAAGCTTTACTTTTAACGGTTCTGCTTGGAACTTCTCTAAAACTTACGGGAAAATTTATTTTACAAACTCATTCCGATGGACCAGTTAATATGTTGGTGTGCGATTTTTTGCCTCCTTCCAGTTTACGTGGATACGCTTGTTTTGATAAAGAACAGCTTAAACAAGCCATAGACAATGGTCAAACCTCTTCAGAAACACTTTTAGGAAAAGGCACTTTAGCTTTCACAATTGATCAAGGTCCCCATATGCAACCCTATCAAGGGATAGTTGCATTAGATGGATCAAATTTACAAGAAGCTTCTCGTATTTATTTTGATCAATCAGAACAAATTCCTACCGATATCCGTCTGGCTGTTGCTATATTAATTAATCGTGACCAACAAGGAAAACAGCAGAAAAGCTGGCGAGCTGGAGGTATTTTGATCCAACTTTTACCCCAAGAATCGTCTCATCATAAAATAGATGCCCCTCATCAAAAGCGAGAAGAAACGAAAACTCATACCCAATTGGATAACCAATGGCAGGAAGCTAAAATACTCATGGCAACGATTGAAAGTTCAGAATTAACAGATCCCCAAGTCGGTAGTAAACAGCTCTTGTTCCGTCTTTTTCATGAACAAGGTATTAGAGTTTTTAACCCTTTTTCTCTTGTCGATCAATGTTCTTGTTCACACGAAAAAATTAAAGGAATCCTAGAAGGCTTTTCTATTGATGAACGCAATAAAATGGTTAAAAATAAATATATTTCAGTCACATGTGAATTTTGCTCAAAAACATATTGTTTTACACCGCAAGAATTTTTAGAAGAAAAAACATAATCAAAAATTTTTCATAAAAAATGATGATTGCAACAAAAGCCTATTTTATTTGCGTCATAAAAGTTTACGCATAATCTCATATGAACTTCTAGAATATTTCTTGTCTTAGAGTTTTTTTAATGTATACGAGTGATCGTTCTGTTGAGATCAGTAATTACGTCATAGAGTGCTTAAAAAAGAGTTCTCTGTAAAATATATTTTCTCCTCTCGAAAAAGCTTCTTTTGTACTTTTTACATCTCAAAAGTTTATTTCTTACAATGAATTCTTTTATAATGTTCATTGATAAATTGATTATGCACTCATAACTTATCTTCTCTGTTAAATGAGACTTTTTGATTGTAGTCATATTTTCTTACTCGAATTTATCTTATTAAGACTCAATAAAGCTTATTAGTTATAATCATAAGGGAAATTATCGAGAGAATAAGAATGTATAGATTCAATATAGACTTTATGGAGTCTATTACGAACAGATAAGTGTAATGGGAATAAATATAAAAATGACGCTGCAAAAGAGCAGATTTATTATTTTATAAAGATGAGAATAGTGGTGAAGTCCTCTCATAACAATGTGTATTTCAGATAAAAAAGCGGAGAAAAAATACTATATGATTTTGAAAACAATAGTTGGTTGCTGTCACTAAGCTAACGATGGTTCTATAGCAATATTGTTTTGTCCAAATAATCAAAAATAAAGCTCCCAAACAGATATTTAATCGCTAAAGAAAAATGAAAACTACTTAAAATTTTTGTCATATTTTGGAGGTTTGTTCTACAGATATTTCTTTACACATGTTTTTGAATCAACAATGATAATACTCTTGTCAAATCTTTCTAAGAAGAATAAGTGGCCGTATAAATAAAATAGCATACATAGCATGATAAAACGTTATGTTTTTACACACCTGCATTATTTTTCTTCTGTCATAATCGCTTGTTCAATTTTTGGTAGAATTTTTTTTTGATAAATTTGCCATGTTAAGGGACCAACATGTTTGGCAATAATGATGCTCTCTTTATTCAAGAGAAAGGTTTCTGGGGGGACATATATTCCCCAATCAATGGCTGTATATCCTGAAATATCAAAGCCAATAAATTTAAAAGGATTACCAAAACTGTTTAAAAAGCGCAGGGCGTTTGTTTTATTATCTTTATAATTAATACCAATCAGATCAAAACGTTTATCTTGTGCAATTTGCATAAGAATAGGATGCTCTTCGCGACAGGGCAAACACCAAGAGCCCCAAAAAATGACCAATGTGACACGTCCTTTAAACTGTTTTGAATTGAGATAACTTTCTTTATCAAGAAGAGGAAGATGAATATTGGGAGCAGGTTTTTCAGCCAATGCGTTTGGGAGAAGAGAAGAATCTTGAAGGTGTTTTTTATCCATAAAGTTGAAAAAAAACATCATGAGAAGAAGAAAAAGCACAAATGGTCCCAAAAAAACAAGCAGAACAGGTAAAGATATATTTTTTTTAAGTTTTGGAGGGATGTTTTTCATTATACTTTATCTTTTT
Source organism: Bartonella sp. AD24XZML (assembly GCF_042196485.1). Classification (NCBI taxonomy): domain Bacteria; kingdom Pseudomonadati; phylum Pseudomonadota; class Alphaproteobacteria; order Hyphomicrobiales; family Bartonellaceae; genus Bartonella; species Bartonella sp. AD24XZML. Next base: position 198,806 of record NZ_JBHIQH010000006.1, read on the forward strand.
GTGACAGCTCTTTTTTGTTTAGATGTTGGAGAATTTTTTTTTGGTATAGGGCTTTGCAAAGAATATATCCAATAAGACATAAGAGGGATATTGCAGAAAGCACATAGCTTAAAACAACAATTTGCTCGTGTTTAAGGGTGCTCAGGAAAAAATCAATTTTCTGAGATAGATTTCCTAAAAGTCCGCCGTGGATGCCATTTAGGTCGAGCATGATGAAGCGTCCTGTTGTTGTACACGACGGGATTTTTTAATCTGAAGTATTCGGATATAATGACTATTGATTTCATTTCGCATAGCCATCAAATAAAGAGCAATAAACATAAAGATAAAACAAAAGAGCATTGTTATAAGGGGCCATAACATAGCATTGTCGATTGTTGATCCTCCAGCACGTAACAATGATGCTGGTTGATGCAATGTATTCCACCAATTAACGGAAAATTTAATAACAGGGATATTAACAAATCCAACAAGTGTAAGAATTGCAGTAGCGCGAGCGGCTTTTACTTGGTTGTCAAAAGCACGCCCAAGCAGGATAATGGAGAGATAGATAAAAAGCAGAATTAAAACTGATGTTAATCGTGCATCCCAAACCCACCATGTTCCCCATGTAGGTCGCCCCCAAAGCGCTCCTGTCATGAGAGCCAAGGCGGTAAAAATTGCCCCAATAGGCGCTCCACATTTAAGTGCTACATCAGCAAGATGATATTTCCAAATCAGATTTCCTAATGCCGCTGCACTCATCGTTACATAGCAGAATGTAGACAACCACGCAAAGGGTACATGAAGGTACATAATCTTAACAGTAATGCCTTGTTGATAGTCATCAGGGGAATGCATCACTAGAATAAGCCCTAAGATAAGGAAACACAATGTTATGCCGGCCAACCAAGGTAAGACGACACTGCTTATTTTCATGAAAAGGGTGAAACTTGCAGGGAGTAACCTGATTTTATATGTACGAGATAGTTTATTCATAAAATTCATAATAGGCAGAGTTTTGCTATGCGGCAATCATCTTTTATTATTCTGATAAAAGTTTAAGCGTTATCGCAGCAACAAAAGAGCTAAAGAGACTCAAAAGAAGTGAAAAAGCGCTGAGAAGAGCTAGAGAAGTGAGAAAAGAGGTATTTGGGTTTATTGGGGCTGTAGCAGCGGAAACACCAAAAATCATAATTGGAATGATCCACGGCAAGATAATGATAAAAATAAGCAAAGTACTGTGCAACAATGAGGTTGCGAGTGCAGCGCCTATAGCACCAATAAAAATAATAGCTGGTGTTCCGCATAAAAGGGTAAGTATTGTTGTAAAAGTTATTGTTATATCTAAATGGAGCATGAGGGCTAAAATAGGTGTGGCAAAAATAAGAGGAAGCATTGTTCCTACCCAATGGGCAAGACATTTTGTAAAGACAATTAGTGTAAAACTTTGTCTTTTTCCTGAAAGGATAAATTGGTCGAGATTACCATCATCACGATCGATTTGGAAAAGTTTGTTCAGATTGAGGAGTCCTGCAAGAAGGGCTCCAAACCACAATATACCTGGTCCTATTTGTGCAAGAATTTTGGGATCTGGTCCAATGGTAAAGGGGGTTATGACAACAACAGCGATAAAAAACAATAATCCTGTTAGTGAAGTGGCTTGTAGCGCTAATAATAGTTTAAGATCACGCCAGAACAGTGCTTTCATTTTATTCTCTCCTAGAGAGGTAAAAATTTTTCCAGAGCGATGTTATGGTTTTCTGGAATGCCTATGGAATTATGAGTTGCAGCGATAATCATACCACCTTGATTGAGATGACGTTGGAAAATACGGGCAAGGAGTTTTTGGGCATGGTTATCAAGCCCAGATATTGGTTCATCTAAAATCCAAAGAGGACGATAGGAGAGCAAAAGGCGAGCAATAGCTACGCGTCTTTGTTGTCCAGTTGATAGAGCGTTAAAGGGTAAATGTTCAAGGTTAGAAAGACCAATATCGGCAAGAGCTTCATGCGCAAAACGTAAATGTTGACCGTAAAAATCTGCCCAAAATTGCAAATTATCAATGACAGATAAGAGAGGTTTCATAGCATTTTGAGGACCAAGATAATGACAAGCAGTTGCAACAGGGTATATTTGATCATGGTCTTTAAGTATTATATGACCTTCAGCAGCTTCAAGAAGACCGACAATGATTCGGAGTAATGTAGACTTTCCGATACCATTAGGACCGGTGATTGTCATAAGTTGCTGTGAAAATAAACAAAAAGAAAGACCTTTAAACAGAATTTCCTCGTTTCTGTAAGCGGCTAAATCTTTGCCTGATAACACCATGTGATTGCCTATTTTGTTTTTATTTTCATATTCTTTATTGCATTATAGAATAAAAAACACATTTTTTATGCAATTGTACCTAGAATAGTTCTAGAAATAGTTCTATAAGGGATACCTTACATCAATATCTGGTGTAAAATGGTTTCTGGCGCTGATTTCCGCATTATGCCTAGAGGGTGGAGGGGAAATGGATGGCGGAGGTAATTGCGTCTGCGCTCAAGCTGCGACCTTGACTCGTAGTTTGTGTTGTTCATTCCTGGAAATTGGGTGGTTATAGTATGAGGGTGGACAGTCATGACTCAAATTGATAGCTTTAATTGTCGTAGAGTATTAAATGTTGATGGCAAAGAATATACTTATTATAGCTTGATTGAAGCGGAGAAGAACGGACTTGAAGGTGTTTCTCGTTTACCGTTTTCGATGAAAGTTATTCTCGAAAATTTATTGCGATTCGAAGATGGTCGCACAGTTAAAAAAGAGGATATCTTCAATGTTGCTAAGTGGTTAAACGACAAAGGGAGCGCTGGGGCAGAAATTGCTTACCGTCCTGCACGTGTTCTTATGCAGGATTTTACAGGTGTTCCAGCAGTTGTTGATCTTTCTGCAATGCGTGATGCTATGGTTAAACTTGGCGGTAACGCTGAAAAAATCAATCCTCTCATTCCCGTTGATCTCATCATTGATCACTCAGTTATTGTTGATGCTTTTGGCAATTCCATGGCTTTTAAGGAAAACGTTGAGCATGAATATGAACGCAATGGTGAACGCTATCGTTTCCTTAAATGGGGGCAACAAGCCTTTCAAAATTTTCGCGTTGTTCCTCCAGGAACAGGGATTTGTCATCAGGTTAACTTAGAATATTTAGCACAATGTGTATGGATGAAGAATGAAGAGGGCTGTGAGACGATTTATCCTGACACCTGTGTGGGAACTGATTCGCATACGACTATGGTAAATGGTTTAGGGGTTTTAGGTTGGGGTGTTGGTGGTATTGAAGCAGAAGCAGCAATGTTAGGCCAACCTGTTTCTATGTTGTTACCTGAAGTGATTGGTTTTCGTCTAACAGGTAAACTTAAGGAAGGTGTAACAGCCACCGATCTCGTATTAACGGTGACCCAAATGCTACGTCGGAAGGGTGTTGTGGGTAAATTTGTTGAGTTTTTTGGTCCTGGTTTGGAGCATATGACGCTTGCTGATCGGGCAACGATTGGAAATATGGCACCTGAATATGGAGCAACGTGTGGTTTTTTCCCAATTGATAAGGAGACAGTGCGTTATCTCAATATGACAGGGCGTGATGAAAGTCGGATTGCCTTAGTGGAGGCTTATACCAAAGCACAAGGGATGTGGCATGATGAAATGGTGGCTCATCCCATTTTTAGTGATACAATTGAATTAGATATAGGAACCGTTGTCCCTTCTATGGCTGGTCCTAAACGTCCTGAAGGACGTATTGCGTTGGAAAATGTTGGACAGGGTTTTGAGAAGGCATTGGTCGAAGACTATAAGAAGACTTCTGGACAAGATACGCGTTATCAGGTTGAGGGTGAAGAATATACGCTTGGTCACGGTGATGTGGTGATCGCTGCGATTACGTCGTGTACGAATACATCGAATCCAAGTGTTCTTATTGCAGCGGGTCTTTTGGCACGAAATGCTGTGGCAAAGGGTCTTAAGAGTAAACCATGGGTAAAAACTTCTCTTGCACCTGGTTCACAAGTCGTTGAAGCTTACCTTCAAAATTCGGGTCTGCAAAAAGATTTAGATGCATTAGGATTTAACTTAGTAGGATTTGGGTGCACAACATGTATTGGGAATTCTGGTCCTTTGCATCTAGCTATTTCCAAAACGATTAATGAGAATGGTATAATTGCATCTGCGGTTCTTTCAGGAAATCGTAATTTTGAAGGGCGTGTTTCCCCTGATGTGCAAGCGAATTATTTAGCTTCACCACCGTTAGTTGTTGCACATGCGCTCATCGGGACGGTGTGTAAAGATTTAACCAAGGAGCCTCTAGGTGAAGATTCAAATGGCCACCCCATTTATTTGAGAGATATTTGGCCAACTTCTCAAGAAATACAGGAGTTTATCGAAAAAAATGTTACGCGGAAGGTTTTTGCCGAAAAGTATGCAGATGTTTTTAAGGGAGATGAAAATTGGCAAAAAGTTCAGATTCCTACGGGTTCTACCTATTCTTGGGATGAGCAATCCACCTATGTACGCAATCCACCTTATTTCGATGATATGCAGAAAACACCTGATATCTTACCAGATATTAAAGATGCACGGATTTTAGGTTTATTTGGTGATAAAATCACGACGGATCATATTTCTCCTGCTGGTTCTATTAAAGCAGCTTCTCCTGCCGGAAAATATTTAATGGATCATGGTGTTAAAGTGGCTGATTTTAATCAGTATGGAACGCGTCGTGGGAATCATGAAGTTATGGTGCGTGGGACCTTTGCCAATATTCGCATTCGTAATTTCATGTTAGGGGAAAATGGTCGAGAAGGAGGTTATACGATTCATTATCCGTCAGCGGTAGAACAAACCATTTACGATGCAGCAATGGCGTATAAACAAGAAGGTATTCCACTCGTTGTTTTTGCAGGTATTGAATATGGTAATGGATCATCCCGCGATTGGGCTGCCAAGGGGACCAATCTTCTTGGTGTCAAAGCAGTGATTGTGCAGTCTTTTGAAAGGATTCATCGCTCTAATCTTGTTGGTATGGGCATTGTCCCTTTTGTCTTTGAAGAGGGACTAAGTTGGAAATCTTTAGGCTTAAAGGGAGATGAAAAGGTGACAATTGAAGGGATTCATAACTTGAAACCTCGTCAAAAGACTGTAGCGAAAATTACTTTTTCTGATGGTACGGTAAAAACCGTTCCATTATTATGCCGTGTTGATACTGAAGATGAGCTAGATTATTTGCATCATGGTGGAATTTTGCAATATGTCTTGCGTAAGTTAGCCGTTTAAATTCTTTTGTTTGTTAAGGAATATCTATTATTAAGCTATAAAGTTGCGGATCAAAGAGTTTGGCTTCGTTTTTTTATGGCTATCTTTGAAAATCTAATTGACGTTAGCTTTAGGATTGCGCTATAAACCACACAGTTATAGGCAGCTTTATAGTTTTGCTTAGGTTTGATTTATTTATATTGGTAGAGTTGTTATTGAGACTCATTTTACCAAGGTGTTGAAAGAGAGATTATATTTATGGCGAATACACCTTCTGCTCGAAAAGCGGTGCGCAAGGTTGCGGCGTGCACACAGGTTAATAAGGCCCGCCGTTCACGCGTTCGTACTTTTATACGTAAGTTTGATGATGCTTTAGCGGGTGGCGATAAGGCATCTGCAGAGATTGCATTTAAGAATTTTGAGCCTGAAATTATGCGTGCAGTTTCTAAAGGGGTTTTTCATAAAAATGCTGCTGCGAGGAAAGTATCGCGTTTAGCTAAACGTTTGAAGGCTCTCAGCGTTTAAGCTTTTCTCCTTTAATTGAGAACAAAGCCAGTATCCATGAGGATGCTGGCTTTTTGTTTATTATTTCAAAAAGTTTCTATTGAAAATAAGAATCGATAATGATTCTCCACTTGAAAAAGGAGAGAAAGTTTATAGGGGGAGGTATGGTTATCCACAAGCTTTGTGGATTTGTACAGAGTCTTTTTTGTCAAGCATTTTATTTTTTTTTTTAAATCTGAAGAGATTCTTTAATTATTGGTAAATTTAGAGAAAAAAAATGAATTGAATCAATATTTTTTTCAGTCCTCATTAATATAAGCATTTTTTTCGGGTTTTTTGATTTTATTTTGACCTCTTGCATTTTACCTCTGCTGTTTTGTATGGTTCTTATGAAGACTAAGAAGCATGAAGGGGTCACATCAGCGCATTATTCTGTATTTTGTTGAATACAAGATGTTTTGATTTAGGCTTTTCGAAACTTTTGTGTTGGAGAGGTTTTCTGACGGTTTTTTAGTTTTCTTAATGGATATGTTTACCATTTGAGAAGGGTGGGTCATATCATGAGTGCAAGTAAATCTTATTGGTCATCTTTGTTAGTGGGGTTGTGATGAGGCTATCCTAGGGGAGGGTGAGTAATCTTATTTGGGGTAGGGCGTTTTGCCTTCGCTAGATTTATTTTAGTTGTTTGGCAGGACAAAATTTTATTTTTATCAGGATGGAAGATGGTGGATAAATTGAACTCTAAAGCTAGTTCCTTTAAAAGGGTTTCGGTAAATATCCTGTCGGCAGAGAACATAATAAAGAATAGGATGACGGAAAGTGATGAGAACGTTTGTAGAAATGCTTCTATAGGGCATTCTATTGTTTCAGAGGAGGAAAGTGCGGCGGCTTTTATACGTGTTATGGCGCAATTAAAGGTGCAGGTTGGTGTTGAGGCTTATACCAGTTGGTTTGGACGTGTGAAGCTTGCTGAATATAGTCATACTCTTGTAAAGCTTTCTGTTCCTACTGCTTTTTTACGTTCATGGATTAATAATCACTATGGTTCTCTTCTGACTCATTTATGGAAACAGGAGAATTCAGCAATTCTTCGCGTTGAAGTTATTGTTCGTGGTATGGAACGCGTTTCAAGAGATGCCGTTTGTAAAAGAAGTGTTCCTCCTGTTGTTCTAGAGGAGCAGGCGACTTCATCTTTTGTTGAAAGTTGCGCAGAGCATTCAGTTAAGAATTCTCAAACGGGAGTTTTTGGATCTCCACTTGATTCTCGCTATACTTTTGAAAGTTTTGTTGAGGGGGCTTCTAATCGTGTTGCTTTAGCAGCAGCGCGTTCCATTGCAGAGGGGCATAAAAGTGCCTTACGTTTTAATCCTCTTTTTATTCACGCATCTGTTGGCTTAGGAAAAACACATTTGCTTCAAGCGATTGCTGCTTCTGCATTGAAGCGTTTAACGTCTGCGCGCGTTATTTATTTAACTGCTGAATATTTTATGTGGCGTTTTGCAACAGCTATTCGTGATAATGATGCTCTTTCTTTTAAAGAACAGCTTCGTGATATCGACCTTTTGATTATTGATGATATGCAGTTTTTGCAGGGTAAGTCGATACAACATGAGTTTTGCCATTTGCTTAATATGTTGCTTGATAGTGCAAAACAGGTTGTTGTCGCTGCAGATCGTCCACCAGCAGAATTAGAATCGCTTGATCTTCGCGTTCGCTCTCGTCTTCAGGGAGGGGTCGCTCTTGAAATTGAAGCACCAGATTATGAAATGCGTTTGCAAATGTTGCACCAGCGGTTGAAGGTGGCACAACAAGATGATGGCATGGTATCAATTTCTGATGATATCTTGGAATATATTGCGAAAACGGTTTTAGGGTCTGGGCGTGATATTGAAGGTGCGTTTAATCAGCTCTTGTTTCGTCAATCTTTTGAGTCTGATTTATCTTTAGAGCGGATTGATGAGTTATTAGGTCACTTGACACGTCCTGGTGAACCTAAGCGTATTCGGATTGAAGAAATTCAGCGTACGGTAGCACGCCATTATAATGTTTCTAAACAGGACTTGTTATCTAATCGTCGAACACGTACGGTTGTGAAGCCACGGCAAGTTGCAATGTATTTAGCAAAAATATTAACTCCTCGCTCATTGCCAGAAATTGGGCGCCGTTTTGGTGGGCGTGATCATACAACAGTTTTACATGCTGTGCGTAAAATTGAAGATTTGGTTTGTGGTGATCAGACCTTGGCTAAGGAACTTGAGTTGCTTAAGCGGTTGATTGGAGAACAGGCTGTATAGTGTTTATCGTTTCTTTCTTTGGAGAGGCTTTAAAGAATTTAATGAAAAGATTTATTTTTTCTTATGCAGGAGTGACTTGCCATTTTAAGAGAGGTTTAATAAACTCTAGCAGGCGATTCTCTAAAGGGATCTATTCTTTAATTCTAAGGAATTCTTATAGTTTTTAGTAAATCATACGGGGCTTTTATGCGTATTACAGTTGATCGCAGTCAATTTCTCAAGTCTCTTGGTCGGGTTCACCGTGTGGTAGAGCGCCGTAATACTGTTCCTATTTTATCGAATGTGTTGATTGATGCAGAAAATGGCCGTGTACAGTTAAAAGCAACAGACCTTGATTTAGAGGTTATGGAATCTTTTGCAGTTAATGTTAAACAAGCTGGAGCAACAACTGTTCCGGCACATTTGCTCTATGATATCATTCGAAAACTTTCTGATAGCAATGAAGTTGTATTATTCCTCGATGAGAATCAAGCAGGTACAATGTCCGTTGTTTCGGGTTGTGCACATTTTCAGCTTCAATGTCTTCCGAAGGCAGACTTTCCAGAGTCGCTTCCTGGGCAATTTGGTTATCGTTTTTCTCTATCGGCATCAGGCTTAAAACATTTACTTGATTGTACACAATTTGCTATTTCTACTGAAGAAACCCGTTATTATCTTAATGGTATTTATTTCCATATTATTAATGATGGTGTTTTGAAATTGCGTTTGGTTGCAACTGATGGTCATCGTTTGGCACAAGTTGAGATGGAAGCTCCTTCGGGAGTTGAGGGAATGCCTGGTGTTATTGTTCCCCGTAAAGCTGTAGGAGAATTGCAAAAACTTCTTTCAGAAGAAAATGATAGCGATGTATGTATAGAGCTTTCGGAGACAAAAATTCGTTTTTCTATAGGCTCTGTGATTTTTACATCAAAATTAATTGATGGAACATTTCCAGATTATCAACGTGTTATCCCTCTTGGAAATGATAAAGAATTAATTGTTAATAGGCAGGACTTTTCTTCTGCAGTTGATCGTGTTTCAACGATTTCAAGTGATCGGGGGCGAGCAGTTAAATTAACGATTGAGCATGGACAGTTAAGGCTTGTTGTTAATAGCCCAGATTCGGGCAGTGCAGAAGATCAATTATCAGTAACTTATGCATCTGAACCGCTTGAGATAGGATTTAATTCACGTTATCTTTTGGATATTGCTGGGCAGCTTTCAAGTGATGAGATGGTTTTTATGTTGGCTGAGGCTGGAGCACCAGCTCTGATTCGTGATAATGATGATGCGGATGTGCTCTATGTACTGATGCCTATTCGCGTTTAGGGGCAGTTGTTTTGCAATGCATGGCCAGTCATGTGCACAAAGTGGCAGTGAGGCAGCTGAAGCTTTTACGTTATCGCAATTATTCTTTTTTCAATATTCATTTTTCTGGTCAGCATGTGGTTTTTACTGGCCATAATGGTGCTGGTAAGACGAATCTTTTAGAGGCGTTATCTTTTCTTTCTCCTGGTCGTGGTTTGCGGCGTGCTGTTTATTCTGACGTTAGCTTTGTAGATGGTGGTGGTGGAGGATTTGTTGTATTTGCGCGTCTTGAATGCGCTCTTTATGGTGAAGTAAAGATTGGTACAGCTTTTGAGGTTAGCGATAACAGTCGAAAGGTCCATATTAATGGTGTGAATGAGTCGAGTGATTGCCTAACAGATTATTGTCATATTAGTGTCCTAACACCGTCTATGGATGGTCTTTTTACAGGTCCTTCACTTGAGCGCCGTAGTTTTTTGGACCGTATGGTTTTGGCGATTGATCCCTTGCATAGGCGCCGCATAGCCGATTATGATAGAGCTATGCGCGCACGTAATCGTTTGTTTTTAGATGGAAATGAAGATTGTGCTTGGTTTGATGCTTTAGAAAAGCAAATGGCAGAATTGGCGACAGCTATTTCTGCGGCGCGTGTTGATGTTATTCGTCTTTTAAATGACATGTTTACACAAATGCCCTCACATATACCTTTTCCACGAGCTTTTTTGCAAATTGATGGTTTTTTAGAAACAGCTCTTAGTGAAATATCAGCAACTGAAGTTGAAGAACAATTTTGTGATCGATTACGGCATAATCGCGCAATGGATCGTGCTGCTGGTCGGACGTTAGAAGGACCACATCGTGCAGATTTGCAGGTTTTTTATGCTGATAAAAATAGAGCAGCAACATCTTGTTCAACAGGTGAACAAAAAGCGCTGCTAACAGGTTTAGTTTTGTGTCATGCACGTCTAACAGGTATGATGTCGGAAAGATCTCCCATTCTTCTTCTTGATGAAATGGCTGCCCATCTTGATTCGCATCGACGTGCTGCTCTATTTGATATTCTTGATGATTTAGCTGTACAAACATTTATGACAGGAACAGATCGTCTTTTATTTGATGACTTAAAAGGACGCGCAGAATTCTTTGAGATTAAGGATGGAGCTTTATTGCCGTAAAAACATGCTAAATATTTTTTTAATAAGTGATAGGTCTGAAAGAAAAGGCTTGCTATGTCAGAGATAATAACGATTTTAAATGGTCCTAATTTAAATTTTCTAGGTCAACGTGAGCCAGAAATTTATGGAACTGAAACTCTAGAAGATATTGAAAAAAGATGCAGAGAATGGGCAAAAAAAAATGATATTATAATAAATTTTTATCAAAGTAATTATGAAGGGCAATTAGTGGCATGGATACAAGAAGCAATAGAGGCAAGTTCTGGATTGATCATTAACCCAGCGGCTTACAGTCATACATCTGTTGCACTTCTTGATGCCCTAAAAATGTTTTCAGGGCCGAAAGTAGAAGTTCATTTATCTCATATTTATCAGCGTGAAGCTTTTCGTCACCATTCTTATACATCTGCAGGTGTAGATGCTACCATAACTGGGTGTGGAGGTGTTGGATATCGGTTTGCACTTGAGTATATTGCAAAACAATTAAGCAAAACAATTAAATTGTGATAGGTAAAGAGTAAGCGTTTAATAAGAGTAATATAGGCATTTAATTCTCTTGATAATTATTTTCAAATCTGTACAATGTGAGGTATATATTTATGACAGTTTTTAGTGCGTATGACGGGGGTAAATAGAGATGAAAAGCTTTGTTAGACAATTAGAAATGCTTGTGATTTTAGGGGGAGCACTGCTTTTGTCTGGTTGTAAAATTGATGTTATGCAGCCATCAGGGTATGTTGCACGTCAACAGCTCATTTTGATCGTTGTTTGTGTGGTGGTGATGCTTTGTATTGTTATCCCAGTTATGGTGAGTGTGGTATTTTTAGCTATAAAATATCGTGCATCGAATATGAAAGCGGACTATTCTCCTGATTGGGCACATTCAAATAAAATTGAAGCATTGATGTGGGGTATTCCAGTTGTAATTGTAATGGTTTTAGGTTCATTAACAGCTTATTATACCTATAAGCTTGAACCTACAAATCCTCTTCCAGTGGAAGTTGTAGGTGAAGGAAAGCCATTACAGATTGATGCTGTTGCTCTTGATTGGAAATGGCTTTTTATTTATCCTGAATACGGTGTTGCATCGATTAATGAGATTTATGCGCCTGAAGGACGTCAAGTTTTATTGCAATTGACGTCAGAGAATTCTGTCAATGCTTTTTGGGTTCCCAAATTGGGTACAGTTCTTTACGCTATGCCGCAGATGAATGCTAAGTTGCATTTGGTCGCTGAAGAGCAAGGAGTATTCAAAGGAGCCTCAGCAAATTATAGTGGTGATGGTTTTTCGGGTATGCGGTTTAAGTGGCATTCTGTGTCTTTGCAGGATTTTGAGGATTGGATTGTAAAAGCTCGGGCTAATGGTCGAGTACTTGATCGTTCATCTTATCGTCAACTTTCTATTGCGCCTCGTATGGGTGATATTGCTGCGAAGGAAAAAGATGCTGAAGTTCGTTATTTTGCACCTGTTGAGAAGCGGCTTTACTATCGTGTTGTTAATCGATGTGTCGATGAAAAGACGGTATGTAATGAAGATTTAATGAAACGTGCTGCTGCTCAGACGCTATGGGGTGCACTATGTTCAGTATTTGATCCTGATGTTATTTAACAGAGTCAATAAAGTAAAGAGCCCTTTTAACAAAGGTTTCTTTAAAACTTGAATTTCATTTGAAATGGGTTGAGAAATGTTTGGAAGACTTACAGATCCTACGGCAGGTGCTTTTCATGCGCTTGCACATGAACCGATCGTTTTGTATACATGTATTGCGATTGTTTTGGTTGGTTTAATTGCTGTTATTGCTCTAACAGTACTTGGGTGGTGGGGGATTCTATGGCGAAATTGGATTACAACGGTTGACCATAAACGCATAGGTATTATGTACATCGTTCTTGGAATTATTATGCTTGTTCGCGGTTTTGCGGACGCACTTATGATGCGAACGCATCAAGCTTTAGCTCTTGGGAGTGAAACAGCAGGTTATTTGCCCCCTGAGCATTTTGATCAAATTTTTTCGGCACATGGTACGATCATGATTTTTTTCATGGCCACGCCTATTTTATTTGGTCTTTTTAATTATCTTATACCACTTCAAATTGGTGCGCGTGATGTTGCTTTTCCCTTTGCAAATAATCTAGGTTTTTGGATTACGGCTGCAGGGGCGATATTGATTAACATATCCCTAGGTGTTGGGAATTTTGGTCGTGGTGGTTGGTTGATGTATCCACCTTTTACAGAATTGCAAACGAGTCCAGATACAGGGGTAGATTATTATTTATGGTCACTTCAGCTTTCTGGTATTGCAACAACAATGGGATCAGTGAATTTTATTGCAACGATGATTAAAATGCGTGCTCCTGGAATGACAATGATGAGAATGCCTATTTTTTGTTGGAGTGCTTTTGTCAGCAATGTTCTTATTGTAGTCATTTATCCTGTTTTGGCTGTAGCATTTGCACTCTTGGCATGTGATCGTTATTTGAACATGAATTTCTTTACCAATGTTGGTGGCGGAAATCCGATGGTATGGATTAACTATGTTTGGGTTTTTGGTCATCCTGAGGTTTATGTTTTGGTTGTTCCTGCTTTTGGAATTGTTTCTGAAGTTGTATCAACTTTTTCTTCAAAACGCCTCTTTGGTTATACTTCAATGATATGGGCCATGTTGGTTATTTTGATTCTTTCGCTTCTTGTTTGGGGACATCATTTCTTCACAATGGGTGGGGGTGAAGCTGTAAATACCTTCTTTAGTATTGCTACGATGATTATTGCAGTTCCAACCGGTGTAAAAGTTTTTAATTGGCTGCTTACGATGTATAGAGGTCGGATTCGCTTTGAGCCTCCTATGCTTTGGTGCATGGGTATGATCTTTACATTTGTTGGTGGTGGATTAACAGGTGTTTTATTATCTATTGTTCCTGCTGATTGGCAGTTTCATAATTCGCTCTTTTTGATAGCACATTTCCATCATACAATTATTGGAGGTGTGGTTTTTGCGTACTTAGCGGGGATTGCATTTTGGTTTCCAAAAGTTTTTGGTTATAAACCAAATCGCATACTAGGTATTACATCTTTTTGGTGTTGGTTTATTGGTTTTTACCTTGCCTTTTTCCCCGTTTATGCGCTTGGTTTAATGGGGGCGACGCGTCGTCTTCAGCATTACATGGAACCTAGTTGGCAGCCGATGTTTATTATTGCTGCATTGGGTGCTTGTATTATCTTACTTGGTATCCTTTGTTTTGTGCTACAGGTTGTTTTGGCGATTTGGTACGGTATTAAGCATAAAGGGCACTTACCGGTAACATTAAATGATTCTTGGGGTGATGCACGTACACTTGAATGGTTTACCTCTTCACCACCTCCTTCCTATAATTTTGCCCTCCTTCCAAAGATACAGTCTGATGATGCTTATTGGAATATGAAGAAAAGTGGTTATCAACGGCCGACAAGTGGATTTACAAAAATTCATATGCCATCGAATACATCGGCTGGAATTATTGCTGGCTTCTTCTCATTAGTTGTTGGTTTTGCGCTTGTTTGGCATATTTGGTGGCTTGTTGCGGTTGGACTGGTTGGTTTTATTGCAACGCTTGTGTGTCATTCATTAACAGGTGATCATCATGGTTACTATATTCCAGCTGAAGAAGTGCAAAAAACTGAAGATGCCTTTACGGCTGTTCTTAAAGAACGAGGAGTAATAGTATGAGTGCTGTAACAATGAATAACGCGAGCACTATAGATGAACTTCACCACGATAGTAGCTCGGTAATGACGTTTGGTTTTTGGGTCTATATTCTTTCAGACTTAATCCTGTTTTCGACACTGTTTTCAAGTTTTGCTGTATTTTCTGCTTCTTATGGTGGTGGTAAAGCGGGCAGTGAGTTTATAGATTTAAAGTTTGTTTTGGTTGAGACTGCTTTCTTGTTGTTTTCATCCGTCACTTATGGCTTTGCAATGGTACAAGCACATAAAAATAACATCAGTGGTGTGCGTTTATGGATGGCTATTACCTTTGTATTGGGGTGTTGCTTCATTGGTATGGAACTTTACGAATTTCATGAACTTTTGAGTGAGGTTTTTTATTTCGATCCAAATGCTTATGCGGGTATTGATCCTGCAACAGGTTTACAGCTTTTTGGACGGGAAATTCTCTCTGCTTATTGGTCAGCATTTTTTGCTTTGGTTGGCACCCATGGACTTCACGTAAGTGTTGGCCTTTTTTGGATGGTTGTGATGTTTTTTCATCTTCGTCGTAATGGCTTGGATCAGAACAATAAGACACGTTTAGCATGCCTTTCCATTTTTTGGCATTTACTTGATATTGTATGGATTGGTGTTTTCACCATGGTTTATCTATTAGGAGCGTTGTGATGAGCGTGCAAAATGAAACACATGGTCCCAGTACTGGTTCCTATTTGGTTGGTTTTATTCTGGCTGTATTTTTCACTTTGGGTTCTTTTATTCCTGTGATGTATGGAATGATGGAAAGTTGGGCAGTTAGTACAAAGGTTGCGTATCTTATTGGGATGGCGATTATTCAGATTATAGTACAAATTGTTTTCTTTTTGCACTTGAATTCTGGTCCAGACGCCAAGTGGAATTTAAGCGCGTTGTGGTTTGCTGCTATTTGCGTTTTTGTTATTATTGGGGGAACTTGGTGGGCTATTTCTCATTTGAATTATAATATGATGGGTGGTTCAGGACGTGTTATTGAACCGGAAATATCAAGTAGAGATGATTCTTCAGTGTCTGAGCAGTTATCAACCAAAGATATATCCGTAAGAAAACAGCCAGAAAAGATACAGGGCTCAGAGGTTTCGATGGAGCAAGGTGCAAGTACGCAAACTCCTGTAGATCAAGCACCTGGTTCAGAAATGCCCATGGGGCAGGGTCTAAGTACACAAACTCCTGTAGATCAAGCACCTGGTGCAGAAATGCCCATGGGGCAGGGTCTAGGTACGCAAACTCCGGTAGATCAAGCACCTGGTTCAGAAATGCCCGTGGGGCAGGGTCTAAGTACGCAAACTCCTGTAGATCAAGCACCTGGTTCAGAAATGCCCATGGGGCAGGGTCTAAGTACGCAAACTCCTGTAGATCAAGCACCTGGTTCAGAAATGCCCGTGGGGCAGGGTCTAAGTACGCAAACTCCTGTAGATCAAGCACCTGGTTCAGAAATGCCCATGGAGCAAGATCCAAATACGCAGTTTCCTGTGGAGTAGTTGTTAGAAATATCTATGGAGCTGATGCAGCATGTATCAGCTCATAGAAGAAATTCGTAGGATATAAAGAAGGAGATAAGTACAAGATATCAGTGGAATGAGTATTATTATTTTGAATATACTTTTAATTTAAAAGAGAAAGTCCGTGGGGTATTTAGTCAATCTTTAATTTTTAAGATAAATAGCTATTTGTAGAATATACAAAAAGTGATGTTTGTAAAATTTACTACAAAGAAAGAGAATGTGCGAAACAAGTTTTTATATTGTGTGGGATAAAAAAGCTACGAAGAAGTAATATTTTTAGATTTAAAGAATTTATATTAAAGATAGCATTAAAATTATTTGTAATAATAATATGCAATTGAAATCAAAAATTTAGAGAATAATCAGAAAATTTAATGAAAACCGTTGCAATGACAGTTATAGGTGCTGGTTCTTTTGGTACTGCATTAGCGATAGCTCTTGCCCGTAATGGTCATAATGTTTTACTTTGGGGATATAGTCCTCAACATATCAAAGAATTACAGGAACAACGTTGTAATCAAGTATATTTACCCGATATTCGATTTCCTGACAATTTATTACTTGAAGCTTCGCTTGAAACTGCAATAACGGCAAGTCACAATATATTAATCGCTGTTCCAAGCCATGTATTTCATCAAGTTTTGTATAATATTCAGCCTTATTTAGATCAGCATTCACGCGTTATTTGGGCGACAAAAGGTTTAGAACATGGGACCGGACGTTTCTTACAAGAGGTTGCTCGTGAGATTTTAGGTGAAAAAATTCCTTTAGCTGTTTTTTCTGGACCAACTTTTGCTCAAGAACTAGCTATTGGTTGGCCTACTGCAATGACGATAGCAGCTTCTGATGTTGAGTTTGGTAAAGAATTGCAGCAACTTTTTCATTGTGACAAAAGTTTTAGAGTTTATAAAAGTTCAGATATGATTGGTGTTCAATTAGGGGGGGCAGTCAAAAATGTTATTGCTATTGGTGCAGGAATATCAGATGGCATAGGTTTTGGGGCAAATGCACGAATAGCTCTTATCACACGAGGACTAGCTGAAATCAGTCGTTTAGGGGGGGCTATGGGTGCTGAGCTTTCCACATTTATGGGAATGACAGGCTTAGGTGATCTGGTTTTGACATGTACTGATAATCAATCACGTAATCGTCGTTTTGGAATACTTCTTGGTAAAGGAATAGATATAAAAGAAGCGGAAAAACAAATTGGTCAGGTTGTGGAAGGATACTTAAATACCAAGGAAGTACATACGTTGGCGCAGCGTATTGGGGTAGAAATGCCCATTGTAGAACAAATTTATCAAATTCTCTATTGTGGTAAAAACATAACTGAAGCGGCAAACACATTATTAGGCCGCGCCCTCAAGGACGAAATACAATAATATCCTGTTTTTAAATAATTCAAATCATAAAAAATAGAAACATGCTATGATAGACATATAAAATAGATTGTATTGATGGTTGTATAAGGCAGTCATATTCCAGAAAATTATAGATTCATATCATTCGATTCTTTATGAAACATGGCTGAAATATAAAAGTTTTGGCTTTTGTCTAAGAGCTATCTCTTTGAAGATAAATTATCGTTTCCACTTACACATGTTTATGTAATGTAATGAACAAGATATTTTTATTGTCTCTTAAATTCATCTTACAATGATATTTGCAAACAGAATAATACAAGATTCATTAGGTAGAAGCATCTTATTTATGTAACGTATAAGCTAAGAATATCGGGGCAGGGATATTGCGAATCTCTGTTTTTGTAATTCTTTAAAACAAGAAGACAATCTAATTTGGGAAGAAGATGAAATTTTAAACCTGAAAATCGGTTCCCATTTCTACAATCATTTTTAAATTCAGTTTTACGCTATCTAAAGCAATATCTTTTAAATAATGGAGATTATCTCACACCTTTATTTTTCTCATTTTCTAATGAAAGCATTTCTCTGATGTGTCAGATAAAATAGAATGCCCAAAAAAACACGATTGCTGTTATATATTCACGTGCTTGTTTTAAAGAGACCTCTCTTAAAACTTCCAAGTCCACTTCGCGACGGTGACCGTGAATAGTGTAACCGATAAAGCCATTGTGCACATCCCCATTTTTACGTTTATGAAGGAGGAAGCCGAGCATCATTACACCCCCCAATGTTGAGACAGCTCTAGGCACTTTAAGCCTTTTATTTTCTCACATGTCAATTCTGTTTTTTATATGTAAGAAATGATTTTTGGAATTATAACTTTGAAAGTCTAAGATTGAAAAAAATGTTATTGTACTTGTTTGTGGCTGTCATTTAAACTGAAAGAATAATCTGATTATAAAGATAATAAATTGGTTTATATGAATAATTTATTTTTGTATTGAATTAATTAAAAATATGCGTCTACTTGTCACAAGTAGATTAATATGTGGATAAAAATTATTAAAGATACTTCTAATGAATCATCTCAAGTGTCAAGGGTTGTTTCAATATTAGAACATGGCAAGTAAAATGACGGTGTTGGTTTGTCATCTGTATAAACATTAAAATGGTGGTAAAAAAAGGATTTTATGTACTTCACAAGGATTTTTTATACGTTCTACAGGTACCATTGTGAAATGGAATGGCGTGCATTGAGAGATATCTTTAAAAAAAATGCATGAAAGAGCAACAGCTATAGTATTTTGGGGCGTTCTATTTTACCAGATACATTAGAGAAATGCTTTCATTAAAGAATAATAGTAAGATTAATGATTGATTTCTTTACGCCTTCATATTCATCCTAAATTAGATTGTATTTGCGTTTCAAGAATAAATCAAACGGTAGGAATATTTTTTTCAATTTGCTACACAAAAGCTGAAACTAAGGATTTTAATAATTCTCTAATCTCTTTTTCAAACTACGGTGGCATGAGGGCTGGTGATTGATTTATAAGCAACTGTAGCTTGCCAGCGGGTTTTGTATATTTTGCCACTAGGTTTTGTACCAATTTATTTTTTTTCAAAGAGTTTTTAAGGTGTTCTCAAAGGGTCTTCAAAGGCCTTTCAAAGATCATTTAAAGCCCCTTTTTCTTTTCTGCTCAAATCGCAATTTGAGATGATCAACTCCTTGAGTTGGAACGTATTATTTGAGAAGCAACATATATAAGATGTGTTCACCTCTTTTAGTCAAATTGACTGATGATTTTTCTGTATCCCAAACACATTATTCAAGTACATTATTAAAGGGAGAAGCATTTAAAGAATTCGGTCAAGTTGACCGAATTGTTCTTCAGTCTGCAATTATGCAATGTTATATTATTGCTCCTTTGAGGAATTAGGTAAACATTACCCTATTGCTGTACTCACACAATAGGATCAACTTGATCCTATTTCTCGTTTTAGCAATTGGTGCAACTTGCACCTATTCCTCTAAATGCCCTTCATCACCAATCAAAGGGACAAGTTGTCCCTTTGATTTTCTGTCACTCAGAGGTTTCCTTTTCTCCTGCCTCTTTTCCCTTGTTTGGTGCCTCAAAGGTGATTTCTGTTGTGTATCCGCTTTGTTTGTCATAGCGGTGGGTGACAGTAGCGGCTTTCCATGGCCCATTGATTTCGCCGCGAAACCCTTGCAATAAAAGAGGTTGATCCGCCATGATTTCAGGGCGTCCCTCAAGAGACAAAGAGCCACTGCCCACAGCACGACATAAGCGGTCCGACTCGGAAACAGCAGCAGCTCGTGCTTCCTCCTCACAAGTGTAACAAGTCCGCAAACGCCGCACGGGACCGCTAAACCCTGTCTGATGCTTGACTTGGCATTGCTGCCCTTTTGAGCGATCAAAATAAGAAGCTTCAATAGTGCCGTATTGCGTGCGTGGCTCTAACGTGAATTCCCAGTTAGAACAGTCGTGCTTATGAAGTTCGAGTGCTGGTAAATTGTCCCCGCTTAAAAATAAAAACTTATTGTCTTTGATTAAAAACCGCGCCTGCATGCGATCTGCAAGGCGAGTTAAAAAATCAACAGCGGATTGGTCTGTGCGTATCACATAAGCTAAAGATGTTTTAGTGAACTGGGGGCTAACCTTGGCTTGATAGCCATGACGTTTGGCGAGTGTTTCGACAATCTCTCCAACGGTTTTATGGTCAAAATGTTCACTCGCCTGTTCTTTGAGTTCTTTGTGCATCGAGGCGCTTTTGCCACAAAGGCGCAAAATTTCTCCATCACTGTCCCAATACTCACCACCGACTCAACAACAAAACGCCCCATAAAGGCACTGATGCTGTTCTCATAACCAAAGATCACCTGTAACGCACTGTTGCTTGAGGGAATCTCTAAATCATTGCCACGATCATCAAACTCTGCTTCAAATGTATCGGCTTCATTCCCGGCATGGTCCGTAATGGTTGCGGTTAAAAGACGCTGGTAAAAAACCTCATGAACAGGTTTGTCTCCCACCTTGACCGCAATAAAAGGGTGTGTGCGCATTAATCCCATAACCGCCTCACCATGCTGTTCTTTTCTTGGCTAACAAACTCAGGCAGAATGACCTTTAAGCCCCATGGCAACAGAGCACCATACCCTGCAATACCTGGATTGGCTTCCAGTGTGGCTTCTAAATAACCGTTTTTACCTCTTCTAAAATTGCATTTAAAGCGTCAAATAGAGGCTGAAAAAGAATACTTCAAAACTACATAAGATACAGCTTAATGCCTCTCTAAAATGAAAAATGAAAGTGGAAATCTTTTTACATTAAAAAATTTATATAAATTATTGATAAAAAATACTTTTTACTCAATTTTTAGAGATTTCCACTTATATATGGAAATCTTTTTTGCTTTTTTGGTCATTTTTGGCTGATTTTGACGTCAATTGAACTTTTAGATTGATTTTTTTCACCGGGTCTTCAAAGGCGGTTTTCTGGGATTTCACAGACTTTTCAAAATTTTTCACAGGGTTTTCAAAGACCTTTCAAAGCCCTCTCTCATTTTTACCATGAAAACGCACTTTTTTCTGATTTTCACTCTTTTTAGCTCTTTTTTACAATTTTAGGTGTCAAAATCTATTTTGACAAAACGCGCATTTAATGCTAAATTTTATACATAAAAACAACAAATTACCACGTATTCCTACTTAATCCCACCTTTTCCCACTTAGTATAAAACCTAGTGTCAAACTACAACAACGACAAAAGCGTATGCTTTAGTAAGGTAAATAACGTCATAAAATACAAAATTTATCAACCATGGATTGAAGAAATATTCCGGATTTTTATAAAATATTTTGCGAAACAGGGCATCGTACATCTTGGTTTTGTATTGACTTATTCTTACAAATATTTGCACATATTCCTTACGCCATATTATTATAAGTCAATACACTATTATATAGCTGAGAAAGTAATCAATACCCGATTAAAGCACTATGCACATGATTGATTTTATTTTTTAGTGCAATGAAATAAAATTTATCCTTCTTGGGAATCGTCACTTTTTTTCAGTTCTTCAAGTATTGGCATAGACATGATGTTATATCCTGAATCAACATAATGAATTTCACCTGTAACACCTGATGATAAGTCAGAGAGTAGATAAAGAGCAGATTTTCCAATTTCATGAATATTTACGGTACGCCGTAATGGGGCATTACGCCGTTGATGTGAAAATATTGCACGTGCAGCTGCAATACCATTACCTGCTAAAGTTCTAACAGGACCAGCGGAAATCGCATTGACACGAATATTTTGAGGACCAAAGTCCGCAGCTAAATAACGTACCATAGCTTCTAAAGCTGCTTTAGCAACACCCATGATGTTATAATTAGGCACAACTTGCTGTGAAGCACCATAGGTAAGAGTTAAAAGTGTTCCTCCATTGGGCATAAGTTTACCGGCGCGCTGGGCAATTTCAGTAAAGGAATAAGCTGAAATAACCATCGTGCGTTGAAAGTTTTCACGTGTTGTAACATCAACGTAACGCCCTTTTAGCTGATTTTTATCTGAAAAACCAATAGCATGGACAATAAAATCAATGGTTTTCCATTCTTTTTCAAGTTGTTCAAAGACGTAATCAATATTTTCACTTTTTTCAACGTCACACTCTAGCACTAATTTGCAGCCAAGTTTATCTGCTAGGGGATGAACACGTTTTCCAAAAGCATTTCCTTGATAAGTCAACGCTAATTCAGCTCCTGCTTGTGCGAGCTGACAGGCAATGCCCCAAGCAATTGAATGGTCATTCGCAATTCCCATAATAAGGCCGCGTTTGCCCTCCATCAAACCTTTCATATTATTCTCCGTAAGACCGTACTTTTTTCAATTACTAAGAGCTTTTGTTTATACATAACGTTGGAAAACAAGCGTTGCATTGGTACCGCCAAAGCCAAAAGTATTTGACAATACGGTATTCAGTTGTTGATGATCACGTCGTTCACGAACGATAGGCATATCAGCAAAAGCTGGATCAAGTTCTTCAATATGGGCACTTTCACAAATAAAATTATGATTCATCATTAACAATGTATAGATTGCTTCGTGAACACCTGCTGCTCCTAAGGAATGTCCTGTTAGAGATTTGGTAGCGGAAATGGGGGGGCATTGATCGCCTGTTCCAAAGACACGACGGATAGCTTCTATCTCAGGAGGATCACCAACAGGAGTTGCTGTTGCATGGGGATTGATATAATCAATTTTATTATTGACTGTTGCAAGGGCCATGCGCATGCATCGTTCTGCTCCCTCTCCTGATGGGGCAACCATATCATGTCCATCGGATGTCGCACCGTATCCAATGATTTCTCCGTAGATTTTTGCACCACGTGCTTTAGCAAGTTCTAAATCTTCAAGGACTAAAACACCAGCACCTCCAGCAATGACAAAACCATCACGATTAACATCATAAGCACGTGAAGCTTTGTGAGGGGTGTCATTATATCTGCTGGACATAGCGCCCATGGCATCGAATAAAACAGATAGTGTCCAATCCAAATCTTCGCAGCCACCGGCAAAGATGCGCTTCTGTTTACCATATTGAATCATTTCGTAAGCATTACCAATACAATGATTGGAGGTAGCACAAGCTGAAGAGATTGAATAATTGATCCCCTTTATTTTAAAGAAAGTTGCTAATGTTGCAGATGCTGTGGAACTCATCGCTTTAGGGACAACAAAAGGTCCAACTCGTTTTGGACCTTTTTGGCGTGTAATGTCAGCAGCTTCTACGATTGAATGTGTTGAAGCACCTCCAGAACCCATAATAATACCCGTGTGTTCGTTCGATACTTCATGCGGTTCTAGACCCGCATCAGCAATTGCTTGATCCATGGCGATGTGATTCCATGCTGTTCCACGCCCATGAAAACGTAGAGCACGTCGATCTACGAGTTCTTCTATATTAATATCGGGCTTGCCATAAACTCTGCTACGAAAGCCTAATTCAGCATATTGAGGTGCGTAAGAAATTCCGGATTTTGCTTCACGTAAACTGGTTAAAACAGCTCCAGGGTTATTTCCAATTGCGGAGACAATTCCCATTCCGGTTACAACAACTCGACGCATTCATACCTCCTCGTTCCATACAGAATAGTGAAAAGTTCTTTCTGACGGAAATAACGTTCAATCTTCTTTGAATAAAGCAACGCGTAAATCGTTCGCCTTATAAATAGTCTCTCCATCTGCTTTTAGCCACCCATCAGCTATTCCTAAGACTAAATTTCCACGTCGAATACGCTTAAAATCTATTTCATATTCAAGAATTTTGGTTTGTGGAGTTACCATCCCTGATAACTTTACTTCACCTGTTGATATTGCTCTTCCTTTGCCTGGTTCGCCTAGCCAACCAAGAAAAAAACCTGTTAATTGCCACATACCATCCAGTCCGAGACATCCTGGCATGACGGGATCGCCTATAAAGTGACAATTAAAGAACCACATGTCTGGTGTAATGTCAAATTCGGCGCGAACCATTCCTTTATCGTATTTACCATCAGTTTCACTAATTTGAGTGATTCGATGAATCATTAACATTGGCGGTGCTGGCAATTGCGCATTACCTCTACCAAACATTTCGCCGCGAGCGCAGCTTAGAAGCTCTTCATAAGTGTAGCGAGACTTTTGTTCAGCCATTGTTACTCCATTTATTTGCATATATCTTTATTTCTGCGCTTTTCCCAACCTACTTTTAGAGCAAATTTTAAAGAGAGGGAAATGATTTTATATCATTTTTAATGACAAAAGCCTTTTTTTATGTATTCTACATAGGTAATTATTTAAAAATGGAATACAAGATTACACCATACTATTCCCATTTTTTTGTATTTTGATCTTATTTAGCAGGAATATATTTGGGTTTATAATATGTCAGTGAGTGCAGACAATTTAGATATGAATGAAGAGCAGCAGTTCACAAAAGAGTGTGGAAAAATTGTGCAATATTATTCCATTTCTATGTTAGAAAAACGTTTGCGTCAAAATGGTCTGCGTCCAACACGTCAGCGGTTGGAACTTGCACATATGATTTTTTCTCAAGGAAATCGTCATATTACTGCTGAAGAGCTCTATGAGGAAGCGGTGAGGGCAGGTGTACCTATATCTTTAGCAACGGTTTATAATACGCTTCATCAATTTACGGAAACGGGATTATTACGGATTATTGCCGTAGAAGGCTCAAAAACTTGGTTTGATACCAATACCTCTGATCACTACCATTTTTATATAGAAGGCGAAAATCGTATTCTTGATATTCCTTATAATTTGGAAGAAGCTCCCATTATTAGAAATTTGCCTAAGCCACCAGAAGGTATGGAAATTTCACATGTTGATTTAATCGTGCGATTGAAACCAAAAAATCAATCTTGTGATAGGCAGTGAGGATATTCAATGAGGAATAAAAATTAAACTTGTTGAGTTTGAGTATTCACCAACCTTTTACTTTTTCATCAGGATAGATTCCCCATAACTGGGGTTGCTGAAGCCATCCCCGCGTATTATTAATGTTTAGTTCGCACCATTGTCCATCACATTGGCGGATGTTACCAATGACGTTAGGTTCTACTTCCGCCACAAGTTTTGCGTTGTCGGTGGGGTTTTTTCGTAGCATCAGCCTTTTTGTTTTATCTTTTTGCCATGGAATAGTTATAGCAGTTCGCTTTCCCGATAAAAGCGATTGATATACCCATCCCTCATCGCCTTCTGCATCACGAATTTTGCGCCATTGATCATATTCTTGAATGATTTCAATAGGTAAGCCCTTCTTTTTGTAGGTGAAAATGATAGAATAGTTGCTTCCTGGTCCGACGCGTACATTAACGCTGGTGGGTTTAATCGAAGCAAATCGCGGAAGTGGTAAACCACTGGGCCCTAAATTTTGATTAAATGTTTGTGCATGCAACAAATGAGGAGAACCCAATACAATGACTATTGCTATTAAGATACATGATATGAGTATTGAAACGCGAAACCAACGAGAATTTTGCACACCGAACTCCTTTATTTCGTCATATATTGGAAATTTAAAATCTGAAAGATAAGACTGGAAACTGATAAAAAGTATGACACATTGCTCGTTAAAGAGATCTAAACGATGAAAAAATTGCTACAAAAATATCAAAATAAGGAAAACAAAAGGTTTGTATTTCTTAGTGCTTATCTTGTTTATGAGGGGGTAGATATAAATAAACATGAGATTTTTATGTAGCTGTAGGCGTGATAAAATAGTAAAGTATACTGGAGCCTTAGCAGTTTTTGTACAGGAAATTAGGGCTAAAGTATTGCATCTCTTTTCTGAGTTTGTTTCTCAAAGTAAAAGTCCATGTATGCATATTATGAACAAAGAGCTGTTCAGTAAAGGGATTATTGTGTGGCTTGAAAAGAAGTTTTGAATGAACAAAATAATACGATAAATAAAACATTTAAGCGTAAAAATATGAGCAACATTTATAGAGTAGATTGATATATGAAGGGCTAATTTTAACAGGATACTTTTTCGTGATAATTCATTTATAAAATTTGCTACACTCTAATCTTATGCCATGATAATGCTTATCCGTATGGTAGATAAGCTGGTTTCATCGTTCTATTTACCAGCTTTCAATGTTATGCTATTCTTATTATTTATGGTATTCATAAGAAGCCTTTTTGTTTTTTCTTAAATAGCTTTTATTCTATTTGCGTACGAATCCCGCTTATGATGTACGAGAAAATAGTCTTCATTGATTCAATATGAGAAAGTGTTGAGAAAATTTACGTTATTCAGAATTATTACTTAATATGAAAAACGATTACTTATAATAACAAATCTCCGCTTTAGAAACTTTAACTCGTTATTTAAATTTTAAAAACATTTCCATCAAAAATAGTAATAAAAGGCACATTCATCCATATTAAAACACAGTGTTTTCTCTGTTTATTGTCAATTTTCTTTTTCTCTAACTCAGTATAGAAGAAAGTTGAATGAAATAGAAAGGCTTATTCGATACACTGATGAGGGTAATTACATAAGTGATGAATAGAAGAAATTTATCAAGAAAAAAGAATCTATAGTGCAGTGGTTGAAATTCGTCATCCTTTAGAGAGACAGAATCAAGAGATATAAAAAGTTATGGAATTATATCGTTTCGTTACATAACTGAAGGGAAAGAGGATTATGAATTTGATATTATATTTTACACACAATCGCATATTGCGATAGTTATTTTTGTTTTGTAATCAGACCTAGGATGATCGAAAGATGTAGAATATTTAATGACAAAAAAGAAATTCATCATGAAACTGTACATAAGAAGCAGTGATGTAAGAGATATCCAGAAGGAAAAAATTATAGCGAAAAGTGATAATAAAACACCCCGCACTCAATTTACATAGGAAAAAGTCGCTTAAATACCTCAAGTGTAGTTTGTTATCTATTTTTTGAAATATAAGAGTGAAATAAAAACCACCTCTATGATAGAAATCTTATTATTTTCAAATAACTAACATATTAGATAACATTGTACACAAAAACCTACACACAAGCAATTTATTGCAATCAACTATGAAGATAAAATTTTCTAGTAGTTTACTATCTATTGCTTATGCAATTATATAATATTATAAAGTATATTACTTTACCGCAACAGTTCGTCCGTTACTAACAAAACCTTCTCTTTGTGCACGCTTACGAGCAAGCTTACGTGTACGACGAATAGCTTCAGCTTTTTCACGAGCACGCTTCTCAGATGGCTTCTCATAATAAGTACGCATTTTCATTTCACGGAAGATACCTTCACGCTGCATCTTTTTTTTCAACGCACGGAGCGCTTGGTCAACATTATTATCACGAACGAGTACTTGCACTATCTATCCTGCTTTTTTCAGTGTCATAAATGATAGGAAAAAACCTACGTCCTTTTAAAGGCATATCCAAAAGGACAAACGCTTATATCATATAAATAAGACATTTGTCTATATCGCTTTTTAAAATTCTATTTTTTTTATAATAAAACGCTTTTTATAATGAATGATAGAATTTACGGTTATAAATTTATGAAAGTCCTTGTATTTGATCATTTTCGTCAAGATGAATTTTTTCAGCCGTGGGATAATGGGGTAGTCCCGGCATGGTCATAACATCTCCACAAATGACAACAATAAAACCGGCTCCCGCACAGAGACGAACTTCTCGTATGGGAATTTCAAAATCAACAGGAGCGCCGTATTGCTTGGGATCAGAAGAAAAAGAATAAGGTGTTTTTGCCATACAAATAGGGTAGACGCCAAAACCTTCTTTTTCCCAAGTTTCAAGTTGTTTGAGAATAGGGGCTGGGATGATGGCGCCACGTCCACCGTATAGCTTTGTTATAATACAATTAATTTTTTGAACGAGTGGAATATCATCTTGATAGAGAACTTTAAAATCAGAATCGTGCTTTTCAATCAAGGTAACGAGTTCTTGTGCAAGTTCTATAGCGCCTTTTCCACCTTGTTCCCAATGCTTACAGATAATAGCTTTGTGTCCAGTTGTTGCAACTATTTTTTGTAATGTTTTTATTTCAGCATCGCTATCGCTGTCAAAATGATTGATAGCCACAACACAAGGAATACCGTAGTGCTTCATATTTTCTATGTGTCGTAAAAGATTGGCAGCTCCTTTTTCTAAAGCGGTAATATTTTCTTCTGTCAGGTTATTTTTATCCAGACCACCGTTCATTTTTAATGCACGAATAGTTGCGACGATCACTGTAGCATTTGGTACAATACCTGCTTGCCTACATTTGATATTGAAGAACTTTTCTGCTCCAAGATCTGCTCCAAACCCTGCTTCTGTGACAACATAATCAGCAAGTTTTAAAGCAGTTTTTGTTGCTATAACTGAATTGCAACCATGAGCAATGTTGGCAAAAGGTCCTCCATGAACGAGAACAGGATTATTTTCAATTGTCTGTACGAGATTGGGTTGTATAGCATCTTTGAGAAGAACTGCCATTGCACCTTCCGCATTGAGATCAGCAACGGTGATGGGCGTTTTATCATAACGATAAGCAACAATAATTTTCTTGAGTCTTTGTGTAAGGTTTTCTAAATTTTCAGAGAGACAAAGAAGCGCCATAATTTCTGATGCAACAGTAATATCAAAACCTGTTTGGCGTGGAAAACCATTTGTTATGCCCCCCAATGAAATGACAATATCGCGCAATGCACGATCATTCATATCAAGAACGCGTTTCCAAACAATGCGACGTGGATCAATGTTTAGAGTGTTTCCCCAATAAAGATGATTATCTATCATTGCGGCAAGAAGATTATGAGCAGCTGTAATAGCATGAAAATCACCGGTAAAATGTAAATTAAGGTCATCCATTGGAATGACTTGCGCATAACCACCACCAGCAGCACCACCTTTTACACCAAAACAGGGACCTAAAGATGGTTCTCTCAAGGTAGCTATTGTTTTTTTACCAATAAGATTAAGAGCATCACTTAGTCCAACTGTTGTTGTTGTTTTGCCTTCTCCGGCAGGTGTGGGATTGATAGCTGTGAGAAGGATAAGTTTACCATCTGGATTTTTATTAAGCGATTTTATGTATTCAGAAGAAATTTTAGCTTTATCATGACCATAGGGAATGAGATTTTCATGTGAGATACCAATTTTTTGTGCAATTTCAATAATATGTTGCTTTTTAGCAGTGCGAGCAATTTCAATATCAGTTTTAGGCATGGAAAAATTCTTTAAACTTAGCTTTTATTAACGTTTGGGATCTGTACCCCATGGATTAATTAGAAAAATTCATAGAGAACAGAAAAATATTAAGATATCATAGAAATCGATGATATGCCATGCAAGAGATAATGCTAAAGAAGCACAAGAAGAGTTTTATTGTTTTTTAGGAAAAAGAATCTTTGGTTTGCAACAAATGCTGATGATATTAATGGATACCATAAGTGTTTCATAGTAGTACGTTTGAGAAGTAGTTTATTTATTCTTTCCAACAACACACTGAAAAAGTTTCACATGGTGGTAAACCGGAATTTATGGCGGCACATCTGAAGTCCCTCTTAAGATGGGACTGCTAGGAATAAAATATCCAGAAGCATCCAGTTATGGAATAATTAGAAATAAGCACGTAAAAAATTACCTAACTGAGTAGAGAGTATAATCCGGAAGAGACCAAAAACAAGCGCATAGATTGAAAAAAGAAAACAACAACACACGCTACTCATGCAATCGCTACGATTATAAGCTAATAAAAGCACCTTAGAGCTGAATTGAAGGACTCATAACATCTTATTTTAGCAAAATGGCTAAAGAAACGACTCACAACAAAATGAAATAACAAAATACAAAATAAAGAATTTAAAAAGTCTGACTTTATAAGAAGATATTGTTGATGATGGCGCACCCGAAGAGATTCGAACTCCTGACCCCCAGATTCGTAGTCTGGTGCTCTATCCAGCTGAGCTACGGGTGCATACATTTCAATTTTTTACATTGTCTAAGACAAGGGGTTCCTAATCGTTTCATTAAAGAAATGCAAGTGAAACTTGGATAGTAATAAAAAAAATTTCTCTTTTTTATGAGATATTTTAAAAAAAGATATAATATATTATGGCTTCAGTTGGTTTTGATATGAACATTTTTTTGTCATGACCATACAAAGCAATATGAACGATAGTTAACTTGACGTTTTAATCTATGAAAGATAGTCAAGCAGAGATGAGATGTGTTTTTTTGCGGTGGGGGTAAGATATATACACCCGCTGTTGGGTTTTTGTGTAAAACGCCGATATTACTGTTGAAAACTATTTCAGATGAAGATGGCACAGCAAGGGCGGATGTATGGCGTTATTAAAAAAGAGCTTTCCATTGGTGTTTTTAATCGTTGTTTTAACGGTTACCTATTGGGCTGGAAAAAAGAGTGCGGACCAACCCATTTCTATGGTGGATAAAACAAGAGTATCGGATAAAGCTTCAAATGAAAAAATGGGAAGGCCACCGGTAAATGTTGTCGTTGATCTTGTAAAAGTTCAAGATCTTTATGAACAACTTAACGTTCTTGGGAGTGGAAAAGCTCTTGCAGAAGTCGAGCTTACCCCTTTATCCTCAGGTGTTATTGATAAGCTTTTTGTATCAGCGGGTACAAAAGTACAAGCCGATGATGTGATTGCAAAGCTTGATTCTAAAAAAGAAGAAATAGCGGCTGCAAAAGCAAAAGTGCAACGTGATAACAATGCGTTAACGCTTTC
This sequence comes from Bartonella sp. AD24XZML, assembly GCF_042196485.1. NCBI lineage: Bacteria > Pseudomonadati > Pseudomonadota > Alphaproteobacteria > Hyphomicrobiales > Bartonellaceae > Bartonella > Bartonella sp. AD24XZML. The sequence goes on from NZ_JBHIQH010000006.1 coordinate 229,258, forward strand.
GCGCATTCTTAAATTACGCGCCAGCAATACAGCAACGGAAGTTCAAGAAATTATGGCACGCTTAGAGTTGGATAACGCAAATTTAGTTTTGCGTAATGCTGAATTAGATCTCGATCGGCGAACAATTCGAGCACCGATTCCTGGAGTTGTTGGTATTTTGCCCGTTGATGCGGGAAATAACGTGGCCCTTAATACTGTAATAGGCCGTATTGAGAATAGAGAACGTATTTTGGTCGATATATGGGCCCCTGAACGATATGTGTCGCGCATCAATGAAGGAGATGAGGTAACGGCAACGTTAATCGCGCAGCCAGATAGATCTTTTGTTGGTCATATTTATGCGATTGATAATATCGTTGATCCAGAAAGTCGCACACTTCATGTTCAGGTTGAAATCAATAATGAAAAAGATACGCTCATGTCTGGTATGTCCTTTTCTGTTTCCTTGCAGTTTCATGGTGGTTCTTTTCCTGTCGTTAATCCTCTTGCAGTTCAATGGAATAGTAAAGGATCATTCGTTTGGCGTGTGAGAGAAGGAAAAGTAGAGTCTATTCCCGTAACAATTATTCAGCATAAAGCGGATCAGGTTTTCGTGAAAGCTCCCCTAGAAAATGGTGATCAAGTTGTCATTCAAGGGGTGCAAATGCTTTATCCAGGAAGTAAAGTAACTATTGATGATCCAAAGTCTCTTCAACAGCAATTATCAGTAGGTTATGGAACGGATATACAATGAGCCAAGAATTGAGCACAAAACAGCCTACGTCAAAGGTGGAGCAAGGTGGTCTCATTACCTTATTTATTCGCAGACCGGTTTTTACTCTTGTTTTGAATGTTATGATCATCATTGCAGGATTTGCAGCATGGTTAAATGTTGATGTAAGAGAATTACCCGATGTTGATACTCCCGTAACAACGATTGTGACGATGTTTTCTGGTGCATCGGCGGAAACAATTGATCGTGAAGTTACAAAAATTATAGAAGATGCTGTTTCTCGTGTTTCAGGTGTTAAGGCGATTTCTTCAACGTCTTCTTTTGGACGCTCCCGTGTGAAGATTAACTTTAATGTCGGTGTTGATTTGAATGTTGCTGCATCTGATATTCGTGATGCTCTCTCTCGTGTTACCTATTCTTTACCGAAAGATGCGGATTTGCCTTTGATTATTAAAGCAGATTCGAATGCTGCTGCCATGATGTATTTGGTTGTAACGTCACCAACAATGAGTGTTGATGATTTAACCACGATTGTAAACGATCAGATTGTTGATGCTATTTCTGCTGTTGATGGTGTTGGTGATGTACAGGTCGATAGTGCTCGCACAAAGATTTTTCAGATTGATATAGATCAAGCAAAACTTGCAAGTTATGGATTAACTGTAGCAGATATTTCACGTGTTCTTGCTGATATGACAACAGATGTGCCAGTAGGGTCATTACGCAATTCTAAGCAAACTTTAGTTGTACGTGCTACTGCACGTTTAACAACACCAGAATCTTTTGAACAAGTTGTTTTAAAGCCTCATGTGCATCTTGGTGATGTTGCGCATGTTACTTTATCGCCGGATATAGAAACAGTTATTCTTCGTATCAATGGAAAGACAGGTATTGGATTAGGTATCGTGCGTAAAGCACAATCCAACACTCTTAATATTTCTGAAGGTGTGAGAGCCGTTGTTGATAATCTCAAAAGTATTGTTCCTTCTTCTGTAAATATAGACGTTATTAATGACGATGCAATTTTTATTAAAAGCGCTCTTCATGAGGTTGAAGTTGCTTTGGTCATTGCTATTTTGAGCGTTATCTTGGTCATTTTTCTTTTTCTCAGAGACATTCGTGTAACGCTGATACCTGCTTTATCTCTTCCTGTCGCTTTGATTGGTACCATTGCAGCTATTTATCTTGTAGGGTTTTCATTGAATATTCTCACATTTTTAGGACTTGTTTTAGCAACAGGGCTTGTTGTGGATGATGCCATTGTTGTTCTTGAGAATATTGTTCGGTGGCGCAACATGGGATTAGGTTCCAGAGCAGCAGCGGTGATAGGAACACGTGAAGTATTTTTTGCTGTTTTAGCAACAACATTGACATTAGTGGCTGTGTTTGTTCCTATTTCCTTTCTTCCTGGGCAAGTTGGAGGACTTTTTAGAGAATTCGGTTTTGTTTTGGCAATTTCTATTTTGCTTTCTTCAGTTGTTGCTTTAACGCTTTGTCCCATGTTGGCTTCACGTTTTCTCAAAGAACATATTGAGGAGAAAGAGGAAAAGTCCCATCATTATTTTACTTTTTTATATAAATTAGGTACTTTTTTTCATAAGGCATATACGTACAGTTTGCATAAGTGTTTAGAAAAACCTTGGGCTGTTGTTTTTGCTTCACTTATTTTTGGGGGGCTTTGTATTGGGGGCTATATGAAACTGCAACAGGAATTAACGCCAGCAGAAGATAGAGCTCTTATCTTTTTGGTTATTAATGGACCACAAGGTATTTCGACACAATATTTGAACGAGCAGGTAGAGCAAATTGAAGCAAGTCTACAGCCATTACGTGATGCAGGGGAGATTGCTAACAGTTACTCTATCGCGGGTATTGGAGGTTCACCCAATACTGCTTTTTTGATTTTATTGCTTTCATCTTGGAATAAACGTTTACGTAGTCAGCAAGAAATCGTGAAAGATGTTAATGCAAAGGTTAAACAGTTTCCCGCAGTTTTTGTGTTTGCTGCGCAGGGAAATTCTCTAGGTGTGAGTGGAACTGGGCAAGGGTTGCAATTTGCAATTCTTGGCAATGATTATGCAACATTACAACCCATTGCTGATAAGCTGGTTAGTGCTTTACAAGATGATCCGCGTTTTATTCGCCCACGCCTTACTGTTGATGCAACACAACCGCAATTTTTTATTGAAATCAATCGAAAAAAAGCCTCCGATTTAGGGATTGATATCACGAATTTGGGCGATACATTACAAGCAATGTTGGATGGTAAAAAGATTGGTTCCATTAACGTGGATGATCATTCTTACGATGTTAAATTGATATCGCGTACAAATTCTATGAAGAGTCCTAGCGATTTAGAAAATATTTTTTTAAAAACCAAAGACAATCGATATGTTCCTTTATCGGTTATTGCGCGTTTACATGAAAAAGCTATTGCTCCCCAACTAAAACGGGAAAAACGCATGAGTGCTGTTATTTTAAGCGCAAATCTTGCTCCAGATATTGCTTTAGGGGAAGCTTACCAAACTGTACAGAAAATTGCTTCTCCTTTGTTATCGAAAGGAACCTACTTGGTTCCTTTAGGGGAAGCCGAAACGCTTAATGAAACATCTTCCAATTTTATGATTGTTTTTGGCATTGCCTTTTTGATTATTTTATTGATTTTGGCTGCTCAGTTTGAAAGCTTTATTTCAGGATTCATTATCATGGCCACTGTCCCATTAGGGATTGGTTGTGCTGTAATTGCTATGCTATTAAGTGGTGTAAGTCTTAATATTTACAGCCAAATTGGATTAATTTTGTTAATTGGTGTTATGGCAAAAAATGGTATTCTCATTGTTGAATTTGCAGATCAATTACGCGATCAGGGAAGAAGCGTGCGTGAAGCCGTAGAAGAAGCAGCAAACATTCGCCTTCGTCCAGTTTGTATGACAATGATTTGTGCCATTTTAGGAGGTATTCCTTTGGTTTTGGCCAAAGGTGCTGGCGCAGAAGCTCGTATAGCTTTAGGTTGGGTTATCGTTGGTGGCTTAGGTTTAGCAACTATTTTTACGCTTTATGTTACACCGGTTGTTTATCTTTTTTTAGGGCGTTTTATAAGACCAAAAGCAGAAGAAGATTTACGTTTAACAAAAGAACTCAATCAAGTTAAATGATGTATATGATAGAAAAGATTTGAAAGTTTATTCTTGTAAAAATATCATTTTCGGATCTTATCCTTTATATTTTGTATATTCCTTCATTTTTATGTGAGCAGTGAAAATAGCGACCAATAAAGGAGATGCTTTCTGCTTTGTTATTGTTTGGGCATAGATTTCATTATCAATAACCGTATAGGATAAGCTTATGGGAGATAGCTTTTCGATTCGAAATGAAATGGCTTTTAAAGCCACATTAAAAGCTTTAAGAAACCATGCCGCAAAGGATGGGGTCTATGATATTCGTCGGCATTTTGTAGAAGATGAACAGCGTTTTTCCCATTTTTCCCTCAGACTTGATGATCTTCTTTTCGATTTTTCAAAATGTGGTGTGACATTTAAAACATTGCAAATTCTAGATGATTTAGCGGTCGCAGCAGATGTGTTAGGCCGGCGTGATGCAATGTTTTCTGGTAAGGCGATTAATACAACTGAAAAACGCTCAGTTCTTCATATTGCATTACGTTTACCTGCTGATGAAATTTTCATGTTGGATGGTCATAATCTTATTCGCGATATTCAAGACGTCCTTGAAGATATGGAAAGATTTTCTGAAAAGGTGCGTGATGGAAGCTATAAGGGAAGCAGTGGCGAGAGAATAAGTGATATTGTCAATATTGGTATTGGTGGTTCTGATCTTGGTCCTGCAATGGTCACATATGCTTTAAAACCTTATCATGATGGTCCACAGTGTCATTTTGTTTCGAATGCTGACAGTGCCCATATTTCTGATACTCTCTCTATTTTGAATCCAGCAACAACGCTGTTTGTCATTGCTTCTAAAACTTTTACAACGGCTGAAACAATGGTCAATGCTCAAGTTGCACGTCAGTGGATTTGTTCACATTTAGGAGAAGAAGCCGTTTGTACGCATTTTGTTGCTGTTTCAAGTGCGCTTGATAAAGTGGCAGAATTTGGCATAGATTCCACAAGAGTTTTTAAATTTTGGAATTGGGTTGGAGGACGTTATTCAATTTGGTCAGCCATTGGACTTGTTGTTATGTTTGCAATAGGTGGTGGAAATTTTCGCCAATTTCTCAATGGTGCTTTGCAAATGGACCAACATTTTAAAACTATGCCTTTACATAAAAATATTCCTATTCGTTTTGCTCTTTTAGGATTCTGGCATCGTGTTATTTGTGGTTATTCATCACGTTCGATCATTCCTTATGCACAGCGTTTAATACATTTTCCAGCTTATTTACAACAGCTTGATATGGAATCAAATGGTAAGCAAGTCTCGCTGGATGGAAAACCATTAAGTTTTTCAAGTGGTCCAATTGTTTGGGGGGATTCAGGAACAAATAGTCAACATGCTTTTTTTCAGCTTCTGCATCAAGGAACAGATATTATTCCTGTAGAATTTATTTTATTTATAAAAGGGCATGAGAAAAAATTACATTCTATGTATGAGATGTTGCTAGCAAACGGTTTAGCACAATCAAAAGCCTTGATGAAGGGGCGTAGTATTGAAGATGCTCGGCATATCTTGATAAAAAATGGAGTTGATGAGGGTGAAGCAGACCATTTAGCACGTCATAGAAGTTTTAAAGGAAACCGTCCCAGCATTACGCTGGTTCAAGATTCATTAACACCTTTTGCACTCGGTCGTCTTATTGCGCTTTATGAACATCGCACTTTTGTTGAAGGGATTTTAATGAATATTAATTCATTTGATCAATGGGGTGTTGAACTTGGTAAAGAATTAGCAAACGAGTTATTACCAATTCTTCGTGGAGAAAGTAAAGCGGATAATCGTGATAGTTCAACATTAGGGTTGCTAGCACATATTCAAGCAAGACGTGCAAAATAAATATAATTTTACAGTAGTTTTTGTACTAACTAAGCAAAAGTAGAATGAGAGAGAAATATGAGATAATTCTTTAATTTTACTATACGTTCTCTTATTATCTGGATTAGATTTATGTAACAGAAAATCAAAAAAGTGCAAAAATTGTAAAAATGAGAATTTATTCGCAAAAACGATAAAGACCTTTGAGAGGTCTTTGAAAACCCTTTGAGAACACCTTAAAAACTCTTGAAAAAAAATAAATTGGTACAAAACCTAGTGGCAAAATATACAAAACCCGCTGGCAAGCTACAACAACAACTGGCAAGCTACAATATCGCTTTATAAACTGTGGCGGAGAGAGAGGGATTTGAACCCCCGATAGAGTTGCCCCTATGCCGCATTTCGAGTGCGGTGCTTTCAACCACTCAGCCATCTCTCCATAATAAAGTGAAACAAAAATCGGCACTATTTGAGTGTATAAGGGTAGATAACCTTCAATTGTTTTTGGTACAACCTTTTTTTCTTTTTTATGGGACTTTATTGACAGAGAATAGAAATTCCTTCATATATACAAAATATAAGCGTGGGGAAATCTGCGCATATTTGTGTTGAAGAAGGTTTTATCCTTCTTTGAGATCTATTACGACTGATAAAAAGCAGCCTATTTTCCCTTATTTCAAGGCAGAAATTAAATAAGAGCTGGAGTGAACGGAAGGATAAAAAATGTTCGCAGTCATTAAAACTGGTGGTAAGCAATACCGCATTGTTGCTAATCAAGTGGTAAAAGTTGAAAAAGTTAGTGGAAATGCGGGTGATGTAGTTGAATTCAATGACATATTAATGGTTGGGCAAGAAGGTAATGCGGTTATTGGTATCCCTGTCGTTGTTGATGCATTGGTGACAGCTGAGATTTTAGAACAGGCACGTGGACGCAAGGTTATCGCATTTAAGAAGCGCCGTCGTCAAAATTCTAAACGCACGCGTGGCCATCGTCAAGAATTTACGAGGCTTCGTGTTTTAGAAATTTTAATGGGTGGTTCAGAACCTAAAAAAGTTGCTGCGAAACCGATAAAAGAAGAAGAAACTAAAGAAACAAAAGCTGCTGTTTCTGTTGAGAAGACGGCTAAAAAAACGGTTGAAAAAAAGACTGCGCCGCAGAAGAAAGCGTCTGTAGCATCAAAGAGTAAGAAAGATTAAAGGAGAGCGTCTATGGCACATAAAAAAGCTGGTGGTTCCTCGCGTAATGGTCGTGATTCAGAATCGAAACGTCTAGGCGTTAAAAAATTTGGTGGTGAAACCGTTATTGCCGGAAATATTATTATTCGCCAGCGTGGTACACGTTGGCATCCTGGAAACAATGTCGGCATTGGAAAAGACCATACGCTTTTTGCATTATCAAATGGAAAGGTTTCTTTTCAACGCAAAGCGGGTAATCGTTCCTATGTTTCAGTCATTCCTATGGTGGAGGCAGCAGAGTAATCTGTAACACTTTCTAGCCATCAACGGGATTTCATTGAATTGTAGTTGTGGTTTTATAAGTATTCAAAGGGAAAGATGAATCTCATCTTTCCCTTTTTGCGTTGGTACTATAATAAATGTAGAAGATAAAAAGGTAGAATTGGGGAAATGGCTTTTCTCAATGAGGGAAAAAGTTTGTGCGCTGTTATGTTAGTATTTAAGTACTGAACATATTGATATTATGATAGAGTTTGTTGATAAGTTTCTGTATAATAATCAGTGAGGAGAGACTTTCTTTTTATGTATGAAGAAGCGTCGAGTAATTTTTTATAAGAGAAGCAGTTTGTTTTCAGAAAATTATGAGAAATTTAATGAGAGCATTATTGATGTAATCATTTTGATAAAGATGGATCTTTTTATCGGCATTGTGGTATTGATGAGTTGTCATACTGTTTTTAGGTGGTAGTGTGGATAGGTGGGGCTATTCATTTAAAAAGACATAGGGATAAAAAATCCATAAGAAGGTAGTCAAAACTACTTTGAAAGTGACGTGCATTAAGGAGTTTTCGGTAAATCGAGAGTGAAATTATATTTTTAAGGAGTACGGTGTTTAAAGATATAAAAATAACCAACGTGCAATCAGCGCCCTTCAAGAATATTTTTTCTGATTTCACTATTATTGTGTATTATTGAAAATAAACAAGCATAAGAGCTAGGGTTAAGGCAATAATTGCTTTTCATTTTTTACTTTATTTATCTTATTTGTAGAGTTTTTCTTGATTTTGGTAATTGATAATGGTGGTTGGGGGGATGTTCGTACTTTGCAAATGTGCGACAGAGGGTATTGTGTATTTGCGATATTGATTGAAGTAAAGGTGTAGTTTAAAATATATAAATATTATATATCGAGGGTTTGATATCATAAGATGGGCAGCACGGAATTTTAAAGATGATAAGTTGCATGGAGCAATTTGTAATATGTAATGAATTTATAAAGAGGGATAATAGGTTAAATAAACTTTGAGGAATCAATTAAAATATTAGCTGAAGTTACGGATGATTGGGAAGGATGCTTTCTTGTAGGGAGAATAATGAAAAGTTATGTTGGATAACTTAGGATCAACTTAGGATAATGAGAGCATTTTGAAAGCATAGTTTTTCAGGTGATTGGTGCTGTAAAAAACGGGGTTTTGTCTTTGTAAAGTAAAAGAGTAAGAGGCAGACTTGCTTATGATGGTTTTAAGCACTTAGGTGGATAATAATATCTAATTGTTTTATCGGTTATATTGAGGTATTTAAGCACCTCACTTAGCTATATTCTGTAAAATATAAAGAGAGCTGTGGTGGTATTTATAGCTTGTATTTTGGGAAATGCAGCTTTGAAAAGGAATGTATCAGAGATATTGGTGTTCAAATGTGAGGCAATTTGAATTCATGATTAGATATGAGAAAGCAGAAGCAATGAATGTAGATTTTACTGATGGTGAAATCTTGTCTATAAGATCTGTACAACTTGCAGCTGCTTTTGATCATAAAAATGATGCAATTTATGCTGCTGCTGAATTGCTTGTGCAGGTTGGTGCAGTTGATAAGTGTTATCTGGCAAGCATGCTTGCACGTGAAGAAACAACCAATACTTGGCTTGGAAATGGTATAGCCATTCCTCATGGTATGGCTGAAAATCGTGATTTAATTATCAAGGATGCTGTTGCTGTTATACAGGTGCCTGCTGGTGTTGAGTGGCAGGATGGCAAGAAAGCATATTTGGTTATTGCCATTGCAGCGTGTCCAGATCGCTATAGAGAAATTTGTAAAAAATTGACGTCTCTTTTATTTGATAAAAAACAGCTTGAAGTACTTGCAACAACTATGGACAAACAGCAAATTGTTACAACTTTGTTTGACCAAGAGATGAAGATAGAAAAAACTTTTATTGGTGACCTTTCGGTGTGTCAGGAATGGACTTTAGATTATCCAAGTGGTCTTCATGCACGACCAGCTTCTCTATGGGTTGATTTTGCGAAAAAGGCTCAAAACTCTATCAGAGTTCGCCATGGTCAATATACCGTTGAAATGAAAAATTTGGTTGGTTTATTGCAATTAGGAGCAAAAAATGGTGATGTTCTGATTTTTTCTACAGATGCTGCAGAAGGAGCACAACTTCTCAATGATGCCATTGCTATTGCAAAAAAAGTGAGTATTAGTGAAAAATGTCTGATGAGAGCAATGGAATCTCAAACAAAGGCTTTTCATGGTTGGTATCCACGCTCTATGCAAAAAGGCATTTCTGGTGTTGGAGCGAGTTCAGGATTAGCATTTGGTAAGATTTTTGTTTTAAGGCAAAATGATATTTCCATAATAGATCAGCCAATTGATTTTGCAGCTGGCGCAGCATGTCTTGAAAATGCTCTTACAAAAACAAAACATAAAATGGCATCTGTGATTTCTGATATTACAGTGCGTATGGGAGCAGATTCTGCTGCGATTTTTTCTGCGCAAATGGTTTTGCTTGAAGATGAAAATTTAATAGCTCAAGCTTGTCGTTTTATAGCGGAAGGTCATGGTGTCGCTTGGTCTTGGGATAGAGCGGTTCGTCAATTTTCAGATATGTTTTTTAAGGTAGATAATCCTTTGTTAGCAGCACGTGCTGTTAATTTAGTTGATGTTGGTCGACGTGTTTTAGGTGAAATCCATCCATCCTATAGATCGTTCTTTTTAAATGATATTCCACATGGTGTAATTCTGGTTACAAATGACCTTTCTCCTTCTGATGTAGCACAACTTGATTGTACAAGGGTAAAAGGATTAGCAACAGCATGGGGAGGTCCATTATCTCATACAGCTATTTTGGCGCGTACTCTTGGTATTCCAATGGTTGTTGCTGCAGGTGATGATATTTTAGTAATTCAGTCTGATATTCAGGCTATTATTGATGGCGATAACGGGTTTATTTACCTTGATCCTACGCTTGAAGACGTTGAAGATGCTCAAAGGCATATTGATACTGTTGCGCAAAAACGTGTCAGTGAAATAAATGCATGTAGATTACCAGCGCAAACGACAGATGGTCAAAGAATTCGTATCATGGCTAATGTCAACTACGCAAATCAGGTTCCTGTTGCGCTTGATTTAGGGGCTGAAGGTGTTGGACTCATGCGCACGGAATTTTTGTTTTTAGAGAATCCATATATTCCGGATGAAGAGCTACAATTTAATATATATCGGGCGATGATTACAGCTGTAGGAGATAAGCCATTAATTATTCGTGCACTTGATATTGGTGGAGATAAACAGGTTACGCATTTACATTTATCTAAAGAGGACAATCCTTTTTTAGGTGTTCGAGGAACGCGGCTTTTGTTACGTCGACGTGATCTTTTTGTGCCTCAATTACGTGCTTTATATCGAGCGGCAAAAGAGGGTGGAGATCTATGGATTGTGTTTCCGATGGTCATGTCTGTTTCAGAGATTGTCGCTATAAAAAAGATTGCAGAAGAAATCCGCAACGATATTAATGCACCAAAATTAAAACTTGGTATTATGATCGAAGTTCCAGCAGCGGCCATTATGGCAGATGTATTGAGCGCCCATGTTGATTTTTTTTCAATTGGAACCAATGACCTAACACAGTATACAATGGCTGTTGATCGGCAAAATCCGTACCTTGTATCTGAAGCTGATAGCCTTGATCCAGCAGTTTTGCGTATGATTTATCAGACTATTCAGGGAGCTGCACAACATAAGTGTTGGGTTAGTGTATGTGGTGGTATGGCTGGAGATCCTTTTGGTGCAATGATTTTGACTGGATTGGGAATTAATGAGCTTTCTATGATATCTTGCGATATTTCTCCAGTAAAGGCGTGTTTACAGACTCATAGTTTTGAAGATATGAAAATTTTAGCACAAAAAGCATTACAATGTGAAACTGCACGAGCTGTACGTGCTCTAAGCAAGGGTATAAGGTGATAAAGAACATTAAGGGGAAAGAACGAGCTCATTTTGCAGACTAATCAGATCTTTAGTGCTGTAAAACATTAATACAGTATATTAATTTATAATGGTAATTTATCGTTTTACATAATGAGAACCCTGAATATTGTAGGTTTTTTTCGTTTTAAAGTTCTCTATATTTAATTAATAAAAATTACTCTTTTATACATTACAAGGAGGAGTAATGTATGGATAAAAACACTCTAAGAAAGAATAAATTCCTTTTATGCATTCTCTCAAATAGCAATAGATATTTTAACATTAGGCGACAAATAGCTTGATAGTACTTGGCTTTTACTTTTTATTTAAGGAAAGATGATGCTATCCAATAGATTTTATACCATTCATAGATACCGTATGAGGTAGATGTGGCAAGCTTTAAGAGATGTTTTTTTACAAACGTGTGGATGAGAAAGAAAATAGTATTTTTAGAGTATTCTGTTTTGTGATGAGACCATATCACGCTTAAAGAATGCGATAATCAAAAGTATGAAGTAATACGTAATTTCTTTTAAATAATTGAGATTACTTTAGATATTTTGAAAACTGTAAAGCTGAATTTAAAAGTATATGGTAAAAATGAAAACAGGTTTGCATTTTTATTATTTTGTATTTGATCAAAATGAGACTATTTTTTCATTTCAGAAAATAAAATATATTCATACATATTAAATTAAAAATGCAAAGTTTTTTCTGAATTTTATTTTCTTTAGTATCAACTAAATATAGAAGTGTGAAATTGAATAGAGGATTTAGAGTAGGGCTTATTATATAATCCTATGAAAGAGAAAACTGACACCATCACACTATTTTACAGCTCTCAATGTTGCAAAAATTCGTGCTATTTAAGAAAATGCATAAGAGCCACTTATCCTCTCTTAAAATGTTCTTCCCCCACATACCATCCCTTCCTATGACGTATAAGTAAGTGATTTTAATTATTTGGTTGTGTAAAACTATGGACTGTATGCCAATTTTAAGAGAAGTATTTTTTTGTGAAGCAGAAAGTGCGTAAATGAGCATGAAAGTTTATAACTGGTGACAATCTTTTTATTCTCATTATTGTATTCTACAAACCTATCCACGAAAAAAGTTTTTTCTTAAAAAGAAGGGATGTGCTTGTTATTCAACAGATAAAAGCTCTTACTTTAATAAATGAATTTGTTTTTTGGGTTTTGAATGTATAGTTTAGACTTGCACGTTATTTCTTTCTGGGTATAGTGCAAACTTCTGGAGAGGTGGCCGAGTGGTTGAAGGCGCACGCCTGGAACGCGTGTATATGGGAAACCATATCGAGGGTTCGAATCCCTCTCTCTCCGCCATTAATTTAAAACGAACTTTCATATGTTTGATATGACATAGTTTAAAAAGCTCAGCATTTGCAGGATTTTTTATTGTTTGAAATTGACCAGTTCGCGTCGATCTATGCCTATCATTATGTACACCTAGAAATTGCTGTTGAATTTCCATGAATTTTATACTTTTTAAGCTTCTCTCCTCTCGATCTTTAGATAACCTGATCTAGCATAAACGATCTCTTCAAATATCATTAAAGGATTTTTGCCATTATCACTAACTTCCGGTAGAGCTTTTAGAATTAATGGTGATCATAGTGCTATTTGCAATTTCGTTGATTAACGGGCTAAATGCGTTTTATCCACATGAGAGGTAACGAACACCTCAGCTTTTCTCACGCAATGTGCTCATTTAAAATTAATGTCATGAATATTTGTACAAAATTTTTATCTATACGATAATCAAAAAAAGGCTGACGTAATATAATAATTGAACATCATTCATGCGGCGCTTTCTTTTATCTCTAAGCTTTGTATGTAAATAGATAGTCCGTTCAAAATAAATAAAGGGGCGCAAAAGCCTATAAATACACACAGGACGTATAATATAGAAAATGAAAAAAATTTTCCTGCATATAAAAGCACAATAGAGAATAAAGCTGTTATGATGCGTACACTGGCATCGCCTGCCAAAATCACCTCGGTTAAATTTTCACTAGGTGTGATAGCTTGTCCAATTGTTATTCCCGATACCCTAAAATAAAATTGCCCAATACCTAATAAAAACCCCATAATATAAAGGGAATATTGAGTAAAATTTAAATATAAAACAAAAGAGATTGCGATCACGGCAAAAGCCGGTGCCCCCCATACAAAAAAACGAATTAAAGATGGAAATTTCCGTAAATAATAAGATGAGATAAGACCATTGATCACAAAACCCAGTGCTGACAAAGCAAAAATAGAATTTTGAATAGCTGTAAATTTTATATTATCTGATGTTATAGAAGCAAGAACAAGTGGCAATAAAACAATAGTCCCCGTATAGAGAGAATTATTCAAAATACGATTAATCGTTAAAAAACGCAACGCAAAAATCCGCCAAAGACACCTGAACCCAACTCCATAAGCTTTTTGAGATGGCTTTTTTAATAGCTCTTTTGCTCTGTTTAGTTGTTGTATAGACTTTATACGAAACCATAAGCAGGCATTCAAAAGATAGATAAATACAATAAAGGCTATGGCTATTTTGTGCCCCAAATGCGCAATTATAAAATATATAAGCAATGGGGATATAATAACAAAAAACTGACAGCAACTAGTGTAAAATGCAAAAACTCCAGCTTTTTGTTTGGGAGCTGGAACCAGCTGATTCAAGGCACTATTGTTATTTGGGTTATCAACCCCCATCAAGAGAGAAAGTAAAAAAAATACAAATAAAATAAGCACCGGATTGTTCATAAATAATAAGAAAGACAATAAACAAGCGCAAATAATTTGACTATAAAACCCAATTATAAAGCCTTGATAGTGCGCCAACATGTTTCCCAAACATAAGCCAGCAATTCCAATTGCGATTAAATTAACGACATTTAAAGTAGCAGAAGTTTCTCCCGTTGTATCTTGGAATTGTAACAAAGAAAGGCCAATAGATAATACACCACTAGCACAAAAACTCGTCAAACAACCAACCACAATCATAAGAAAAACAGAATTACGCAATAGCCTCTTCCCTTTTAAACAGAGATTCAAGCCATTTTATGATTTTCTCCATTGTCGAATATGTTTCGGGACTAAATTCCAGTTTTTCGTAAAATTTTAGTCTAAATGCGTTATAGACACTTATTTTTCGCAAGTCATCTGTCAGCATGAATTCTATACTTGACAACGTTTTACCCATAGATTGAGACAAATAATAGGAAATTACTTTCCAATACATATAAGTACGCTCTCTTGCCAAATAATTTTCCAAGGCATATTTCAAATGACAACCACTTAAAATATATTTCGGACAATGGTGCAACGGATAATAATTATAAATAGCATCCGCTTCATGTGTGGGACAAGAAGAAATATTAATATTTTTATCATTTCACAATATTATAAAAACGCTCAGTGAGCAGATCTTCCAAATTTAGTCTAGTCACAACAAGATTGGTTGCTAATTTTTGAGAAATATGAGACCAAGCCAATCTTACTACTAAAGTTCCAATAACCTTTAAGTCAGATTCTGAATAAGCTTTTTTAAAATTCTCCACCCATATGTCTCTGTGACATATAATAACGGGCTCATCTCGTCTGAATGAACAAGATGTAATTCTAAACCAATATTATCACAAAGTTTTGAGCTCTTGAATTCTCCGTATCCTAATCTGGTATTCCTAAATCATCATAGGAACTAAGAATTTTTAAGTATTCCAACTTTTATTAAACTTTGTAACAATCTATTGGAATCTCCCCTTCACTGACTTCGACAATTATTTTCTCACCACTACAAGAACAAAAAATTATCTTTGAATTTTCTTACTTTTAGAAAGAAAAATGAGTAATACTTTTCCTTAACTAAAAGAAACACGCTCTATACCTTTTTCTTTATGATTATCAAAAAACTATCCCGTTACAATTAACCATCAATTATTAGAATAATATTCTGCGTTTAGCTTAATAAACTGTTATAATCAATGTTTTTCTCTGTTCTAAAAATCAGTGCTTTTCATTCTAGAGATACTCGTAATTGCTGTAAAATCTTTCCCAAAAAAGCCCCCTTAAACATTGCTATTAACACGATCTTCCTGAGAAGTTTTATACATACACACTACATTATACGGAATGCTATGTATTTTAAAACTTACTCAACTAACAAACATCTTTTAATGGACAAAATAAATCACGAAATTTGTGTGCTGTCATAATTCGAAAAACAATCATATATCTTCCTCCAATGATAGACGATGTCATTAGAAGAAAGTTTTAATGATATTGGTAGAATAAATTAACCAGAAAAAATTGCAGCGCTGATGGAATAAATTTTATTTTATACCTTGTAATTCTATCTAAATTTTAATCATTTTTGTTAAAGGTTCTTATGCAATTTTTTCTACATTCAGCATCATTTTTCCACTTGTTGGCAACAAAAGATTAATAGCTAAATTCACCTATGTCATCATAGTTCTTTTTTGGGTAAAATAGGACATCTTCAATTTCGATATATAAATATTTTAATTCTTTAATATATTCTCTTCACATGCTTTAGATTAACAACACAACAAAACTCAAAATAAAAATATTTATTTTACTTAAGTTATTGAATATTATTTAAAAAGTATGGAAATAAAGTGATGCAATATTTAAAAATTCAAATCCATCTACATTTTAGAGTCATCACGCATTGTAATAGCAGTTTTCATTAGGTATACTAAATATGCTTGATAACTTTTCTGCTTCATGCTTGTAGGGAGTTTCAGATAGAGATAATACCAGAATCCATTCGTGAATGCTCGACAATAAAGCTGTAAACAAAATTATTTCCTTTTTGTTTAATCCGTTAAGCTTGATCCATTTTTTATTCCTAAAGAATAACGTTCTATTTTGTGCTGTAAAATGCCGTTTCTGAAAAGTTTCTACGTTGGTTTGGGTAGAGGACGTAAACTGCATAGCCTTATTTTCCGCAGAATCTATGGGCACATTATGGGAAGCAGGAGTAAAAGAATAAAATCCTGTATGAGAAAGAATCCATTAAAGAGCGTGCGGTTACCCATCTCTAATATCTCCAATAGTGAGATTTTCTGTAGCAATTGCATATATGCATCCTACTACATCTGCCCCAATTGATTTGTGCCTTGTATTGGCAGGTAGATGTATAATATCTCCTGGTGTACAGGTTATATGTTTTTCGCTATAGAAAAAATCTAGCTCTCCCTCTATAATTAAGAGAGTTTCATCGACCTGGTGAATATGCCAATCGTGTATTTTTTTTGGAAAATCTCTTTGTATCTCTATTGATCCTTGCTCTGGAAGCGTCATTTTGAATATATCACAGATATTTTTATTTAATTTAATTTTAGAAAACTTAATCATTATCGTGTTTCATTAGATGATATGAGCAAGGTAGGGATTCAATAGTGTTGTCTTGCAGAAAATATTGCGTCCATTCTCTATTTTGGGGTTCGCCATATTTTCCTAAAAAAGGAGATTTTGTGATAATATCAAAATGTTCAAGCTTTTTTCCTACAACGAGAATGCATTTTGTTCTGTAGAGAGAAGATTAGAAAAAACACTTAAGCTGGAAAGTTAACATAAATATAGAACTTACTTAATTCTGTTTATATAAGACGGGGTATTGCAAACTATGAATATAGGTTCGCTATGAAAGCAGAACTCCCATAGACGATTGTACATATTTTTTGTGTATACTTAGGTCATTCTCGGTTGTCAAAATCTCGCAAATTTTTAAGCATAGATCAGAATTTTTCTCTATAAACTTCGATACTTTGTATGGGACCGGCTCCTCGAATGCAACAAAAGATGTGTTCTTTCCAAAACTTTTATAATTATCGCAATAAGTTATCAGATCTTCCATCATATTTTTTGAGGTTAGCTTGTTGTAAAACCCAAATCTAAGCATATTTTTTGAGTATCCATTTACACCGAATAGGCAGAAAAGTCCTAATTGTGTTATTCATGGTTGGATTGAATTCTTTAAAAATGATTTGCTTCCATTTTTAATATTTGTCTATATTTTCAATTGTTTGCGCTGCTGAATCCATGTTTTCCTCCCAATTGTTGTATTTTATAAGAAATTGCTACGAATGATCCTCTCCAAAGCTGATAATTCATCATCATTGTGTACCCAAATTGCTATAATAGCTGGGCAGGTATTTAAATAGATGGTTAGGGGGAGGGGCTCGTTTTCTTTAAAAAAGAGCATAAAATGAACCACATTTTCCCAAGAATGAAGCTTTTGCCGCCATACGTTAACATCTTTTATAATATGACCGTCGATTTCGTTGATAAGGAAGATAATACGCCCTTTTTTCTTAAAGCGACTTGGTGTTTGCGAAAACATGCCTGCAATAAGGTTAACGGAGCTTTCAAGTAAATCATCTTCATAGCAATGTGCGAACAAGGTGGGTGCAATTCCTCCGTGGAGGCGGGCTCCTACTTCGATCATTACTGGACCGCGAGCTGTTTGCATGATTTCCATGTGCGCAGGTCCATATTCAATCCCCAGCGCGCGAATGCATTGTTTTGCATAAGAGATAAGAGAGGCATAAGAGGGATCTTGAGAATCAAGCACATCAAGCGTTTCATAAACAAAAGTACTTCCATTATGAATACCTTTTTTATATCGTGACAAACTACATATTTTTATAGCCTCTCCCTTTACAACGGCATCGACGATGTATTCCTCTCCCTCCAATCTTTCTTGGAGCAAATAGTCCTCGTTAGGTGCGCCAAAAATATTTTTTTCTTCCAGTCGTTTTCAGAGGTCCACGTTAATACTTCCTCAAGATTAGAGAAAAACAAAACACCATCACTCCCTGCAGAATCATTTGGCTTTACCACATAGCCGCTGTGGCTTTCAAAACCATCGAGAGTACAATCGTTTTTTGTAAGAATCTTTGATCGGATGTAAGATAAACCATTTTCACAAAGGCGTTTTTGCATCGCTGCTTTTTTCCGTCGCCAATCGGTAGTCAAGGGGTTATTCCCAAGACAACCATAATAAGCCGCCAATTGCTCTGCACAATAGATACCTCTTTCGGCACCCGCTATTACAGCCTCTATCGTGCCGATAGGAAAGCGTTTCTTTATCTCATCTACACTATGAAGCTTCGCTTCTGCCATGCCCTCTCCCTGATAAGAAAGTATATAGTGTGAAAAAGGAGCTTATTGAGAGACAACACCATAACAAGCATAGCCTAATTTTTGCAAAGCAGGGCCATAGAGGGCACCCTTGGAGAAAGGGTCGACAATAAGAATAGGTTTTCTCATACTTTGTTCCGCTGCGATAAAAGGAAAAGAACATAAATAAAGATTATCAACCCTATAAGGGGGAGAAGATAAACAGCTGCTTGAGGACCCATAAGGGGAGAGCTCGTAAGAAGACCAAGGATAACATAACTGCCGATTGGGAGAGAGTATAAAGCATGCCGCTATAGCTTCCCACCAGCTCTGCTTGAGCCTCTGTTTTGGTCGCTTCAATCGTATGTTTGCGGGCATTAATTCGCATGGTATTCATTGAAAAGCCAATAAAAAAGCAAAAGACCACAGCCAAATAGGGCGATTGTGTGGTGCTAAAAATAAGATCAGCTACGCTCAACATAAGGGCTGGGAGAATAAATTCAAAACGAGGGATTTTGATAAAAGCAGCCAAAAAAGCGCTCACGCCCGCAACCGCACTGCAAAGCCCATAATATTCAGAGCCAAAATTTTTCACACTCTGAAAAAGAATAGTTGCCAGCGTATTATAAGCGCAAATATAAAAGCCAATAAGTCCTATGCAGACGCATAAAAGTTTAAGCTCACGGAAGAGCCCATCCACTTGCGGTGTAGGTGTGCTGGCTTCTTACCAGTTGCAAGTGCTGTGGTATCTGTAGCATTATATTCATCAGAAAAGATGATATATTCGGCTATAAGGCTTATAATGATGTCAAACACACAAAGTGTCACAATCAAACCATTATAACCGATTTCAGCTGCTGCCCCTCGAGGGCTGGTCGCTTCTAAGAGATAACCACTTAGTGCTGCTCCCAAAAAGGCGCCAATTTGCACCACTGTTTGCATAATGCGGGAAGCCTTTTGGGCGCTAATATAACCACTAAGTGCTAGTTTAGTATTATAAGTCTCGAGTGTGCTTAAGGTAATCAAAGAGAGATAGCCGATAGAGATAGAGACAGCGATAAAACCAAAGGGGAAATCAGCGTAATGGAAAAGTGCAATCAATAAAAGAAGGCTATAGATAATGATCCGCCTTTTGTATAAATCGACCAACCGCAGTGAGGCTTTAATGCACACAAGACCGCTTTTTTTCAAAAGATAGGGCATAAGGGTGCCCAAAGCCATGGTTACGCCCAGGAAAACCGATGAGGATGTTATGCGATAAGCATTCCAAAAATTACTTAAGAATAGAACCATATCAGAAAGATACAGTAGGACAACAAGCCCATAAAACCGAAACATCAGTTTATCCGACATAATATCAAAAAACACAATAAAGTCAATAGTTTGCTTGCAATTATTTTATATGAATCCACTCAAGAATCCATCTTTTTATGCATGATTCATTTGACCATTTTTTATATAAGATTGCCATGTATGAATAGACCATAAAAAGCAAATCATGATGTAAATATTATAACGCATGTAAACATTCAAATGAAATGAAAAGCAGATATCATTCATAACAGTTCATAAATCTTATGATACGTTTTTATCACAGCACAAATCACATTGTTTAAAAATTTAGTCGTTTGGAATTATCGATAACATACGTTTAAAGATCCCATCTTGTTTTAAAGATTGGATTGTTAATCACATGATAAAAACATAAAATTACAGTTTTCAAAATTGAGAAGCGTAAAATCTAAAAATGCTATAGCAATATCTTATTACCTATAAGAGGGTAATCGTTTGAAACTGTTATAAGATAAATTGTACCAAAAGATACGCATTTATAGAAAATAGAGATCATATAATTTTTCCAAAAATTGGGAAAAACCTCTAAAATGGCATTAAAGAAATTAACTGTTTGAACCTGTCATAAGCTTATAGGTTTAATTTAAAAAATTGCATAAAAGGATTAAGGATAAAATCGCTTTTAAAACGCTTACTAAAAGTTAAAAAAACGATAAAGAGGTATTTTATATCTTATGAAATGAAAAGCCTTTTAATGAATAGATTGCAGACTAGTTTTTAAGAACGGAATTATTCGCTTCCACAAAAAAATGGAAGCGAACAATGCCATGGCAGTAGAGTTACTATCTACTTTAGACTTGGTACTAAAAAACGTTTTAAAAGTTACTATTTAAAAGTACAGAGCACAAATATAGAGCGATTAATTTGCAAAGAAGTTTTGTTAAAAATACGCTTATTATGAAAGCCTTTCTAAATACGTTTAAACGTTTGAAACTGATGTTTAGAACAGTTTTTATAGTCTTGCGTTTGATAAAAGCGCTTGTTTATTGTCTTATGAGAGATTGTTTTGAAAACCAACATTTGCAACTGTAAAAAACGGGTTTTTTAAAATCTATCAAGCGTTTTGATTTGTTTGATAGAGTTGATTTTAGACAATGTGTTATTTGAATTCACTCAACTCAATTTTAAAGTCAGTATATTGAAACGTTTTAAAAGAAACATCATGATCATGGGCTTTATNAGTCAGTATATTGAAACGTTTTAAAAGAAACATCATGATCATGGGCTTTATTTCAAATGCCCCCCTCACAAAGGAGGAGTTATGATTAATACGTTTGAGAGCAACGAAAAGCATTTATAGGCTCTCTCATTCAAAAGAGTGATTAAAGATCATACGCATCATTTACATTCCTTTTGATAAGTTTTCATATGTTTAATAAAGCGTTTGC